>NZ_JBFPKG010000008.1:0-203268 GCF_040948665.1 Paraburkholderia sp. BR14320 | reverse complement strand
CGAGCTTGCTCGCCTGGATCAGTTCGTCGTGGGCGGCGCGCAGCTCCTGCTCGGCGCGGGTGCGCTCGGCGACTTCCTTGTGCAACTGCTGGTTCGCCTCGGACAGATCCGCGGTGCGCTCGGCGACGCGCTGGTTCAGCTCCGCATACGCCTTCTGCAGCAGCGCGCGGCTGCGCATCACTTCGCGCACACGCGCGCGCCGCATGCGCCAGTAGAACGCGAGCAGCACCAGCGACACATAGCCGAAGCCGGTGACGATGGTCGCCTTGAGCGCGTCGGCATCGACGGGATCGACCGGCGACATCGTGATCAGATGCCAGTCCGGCTCGCCCATCGCGTGCCGCGACGCGAGGTAGCGCGGCGCCAGGCGCCCGCCGCCGATGCGCAGGATCTGCGCATTGCCTTCGAGCATGCGCTCGACCGTCACCGGCAGCGGCTCGAGCGGCTGCTGCGCGTACTGGCGCGCCTGGTAGATCGAATCGGCGATCCGGCCGGGCAGCGGCCGGATCGTGTGGTACTTCCATGCCGGCACCGACGACAGGAAGATCACGCCATGATCGTCGGTGACCACGAGCGGCTCGGACACGTCGACACCCTGAAACCATTCGAGATCGAGCTTGACGACCGCGACACCGACGATCTTGCCGTCGCGCCGCACCGGTTGCGAGATGTAGTAGCCGGGCGCCTGCGAAATCGTGCCGATGCCGAAGAAGCGGCCGACGCCGCCATTCATCGCATCGACGAAATACGGCCGGAACTGATAGCCCGCGCCGACGAAGCTGCCCGGGCCGCGCCAGTTGCTGGCGGCGACGCAGTAGCCGTCGAGCGAAATGATGTAGGTGACCGTCGCGCGCGCGTGGCGGTTCAGGTCTTCGAGATAGAGGTTCGCGCGCTTGACGTTGGCGGGAGTCGGATCGATCAGCACGTCCTGCACGATTGGATGCTCGGCGAGCAGGTAAGGCAGCGATTCGTAACGCTCGAGCGTGCTCCTGAGCGCACTCGCGGTGCGCTCGGCGCGCACGGCGGCGTTGCGCCGCAGCGTGTCGATACCGCTTTTCCACGCAAGGCTGTAGGTGAGCCAGCATGCCGCCGCGAGCCCGGCTGCGAGCGCGAAGAGAATCAGCAGGCGGCGGGTCACGTTGGCAAAGTCCGATCGATGGGCATCGGACATTGTGGCATAGGGCGGCAAGGGATCGCCGCCAGAGGTAAGCGTCGCAAGCTCCGGGAACACCGGAGCGACGACAGACGCCTCGGAAGGATGCGCGGACGCCGGTTTCATGCTTAGGCGTCCGCGCTGGTCACGACAGGGTTGGCGAGGCGCGGCTCAAACGCCGGCCGGCTCTTTGACCGCCACATCGCCGCGCAGCACCTTGTTCAGCCTGCTGTGATCGAGCTCTTTTTCCCAGGCCGACACGACGACCGTCGCAACGCCGTTGCCGACGATGTTCGTCAGCGCGCGGCACTCGCTCATGAAGCGGTCGATGCCGAGGATCAGCACCATGCCCGACAGCGGAATCGTCGGCACCACGGCCAGCGTCGCCGCGAGCGTGATGAAGCCCGCGCCGGTCACGCCGCTCGCGCCCTTCGAGGTCAGCATCGTCACCGCGAGCAGCGTCAGCTGCTGGCCCCACGAGAGGTCGGTGTTGGTCGCCTGGGCGATGAACAGCACCGCCATCGTCATGTAGATGTTGGTGCCGTCGAGGTTGAACGAGTAGCCGGTCGGCACCACGAGGCCCACCACCGAGCGGGAGCAGCCGAGATTTTCGAGCTTCTGCATCAGTTGCGGCAGCGCGGCTTCGGACGAGCTCGTGCCGAGCACGATCAGCATCTCTTCCTTGATGTACGCGACGAAACGCAGGATGTTGAAGCCCACCATGCGTGCGATCGCGCCGAGCACGACCACCACGAACACGATCGAGGTCAGATAGAACGTGCCGATCAGCTTGAGCATCGGCAGCAGCGAGCCGATGCCGTACTTGCCAATGGTGAAGGCCATCGCGCCGAATGCGCCGATCGGGGCGAGCTTGGTGATGATGCGCACCATGCCGAACAGGATGTGCGAGAGCCCTTCGATGAAGTTCGTGACGGGCTTGCCCTTCTCACCGGCCGTCGCGAGCACGGCGCCGAACAGCAGCGCGATCAGCAGGATCTGCAGGATCTCACCCTGGGCGAACGCCGACGACAGCGTGTCCGGAATCAGGTGCATGAAAAAGTCGACGGTCGACTGGCCGTGCGCCTTCGCGGCATACGACGCGACCGCGCGGCTATCGAGCGAGGCCGGGTCGACGTTGAAGCCGGCGCCGGGTCGCAGCAGGTGCGTGGCGGCGAGGCCGAGCACCAGAGCGAACGTCGAGACGATTTCGAAGTACAACAGCGCCTTGCCGCCGACGCGTCCGACCTTCTTCATATCTTCCATGCCGGCGATGCCCGTCACGACCGTACAGAAGATGATCGGTCCGATCACCATCTTGATCAGCTTGATGAAGCCGTCGCCGAGAGGCTTCATGTCGGTGGCGAGATTCGGGTAGAAATGTCCGAGTACGATGCCGATGATGATCGCCACGATCACCTGGACGTACAGCACTTTATGGATAGGTTTCTTCACGATGGTTCCTGCGAGGGATATGAGCGAATGACTTGCCGCGACGCGCGACACGCAAACGAAACATCGTCACGTGCGCGCACGATAGCGGGCCGCTGCAAAGACGACGAATTCAGAAATACCGGGAAGGGAAATCGGACATCGTTGTCTCCTTGCTTTTTTGTCGGGCCGTGGCGGCCACGCGTTTTAAATTGCAAGCTCGATGCCAGTTTGATTTCAGACTGAGAGCCTTGATTTTTATGGGTTTTTTTGGCAAGGCGCGGCGCGCGCCGTCCGGGATTCCGGAAATCCGGACGAGTGCTGTCGGGGAATCCGGAATCGTGGGCGCGCGCGGTTGCGGGAAAACCCGCAGGGGTTTGAAGCTCGCGAGCGCGACTTCAGCTCAACAGATCGATCCGGTCGGTGCAAATCATGTCTACGCCCCATTCTTCCAGCACCCGCGCGCGCGCCGGATCGTTCACCGTGTAGGCGAGCACGCGCAGCCCGGCCGCGCGGATCTGCGCGACCAGCGGCTCGCTCAGATAACGGTGACTTGCGTGCAGCGATACGCAGTCGAGCTCACGCACGATGCTCAGCCAGTCCGCCGGCACCTGCTCGAACAGCATGCCGCGCGGCAGCGACGGCGCGGCCGCGCGCGCGGCGGCGAGCGCGTCGAACGAAAACGACGACAGGAGCGGCGGCGTCCGCCCTTGCCAAAGCTCGAGCGCGCCTTGCGCGACCAGCGTGCCGGTGATGACTTCGCGGCCCGGACACGGCTTGATCTCGATGTTCGCGGCGATGCCGTCGCGCGCGCAACGCCCGGCCGCGTCGGCCAGCGTCGGCAGCCGCGTGCCGGCGAACTCGGCGCCGCGCCACGCGCCGGCATCCAGAGCGGCAAGTTGCTGCCACGTGTGCATGGCAGCAGGCCCGTGGCCGTTGGTCGTGCGATCGAGCGTGTCGTCGTGCAGCAGGAACAGTGCGTTGTCGGCGGACAGCTTCGCGTCGAATTCGACCATGCGATAGCCGTAGCGCACGCAGGCGTCGAAACCGGCCAGCGTATTTTCCGGCGCGAGCGTGCCGCCGCAGCGGTGCGCGATCAGCCGCGGATAAGGCCATTGTGCGGAGGTGCCGCGATCGATCCCAGTTGCCACGTGTCGTTTCCTTACTGATAGATGAACGGTTCAAAAAAAAGCCCGCACATCGGCGGGCTTTTTCGTTTTTGCGGGTGTGAAGCGACGCAACAGCGGCGAGGCGCCAGCGCGTCAGACGACGCCGGCTCCATGCGCCTGCACGTCGGCGTGATAGCTCGAACGAACCATCGCACCCACCGCGGCGTGCGTGAAGCCCATCTTGTACGCCTCTTCCTCGTACATCTTGAAGGTGTCCGGATGCACGTAAGCGCGCACCGGCAGATGGTGCTCCGACGGCTGCAGATACTGGCCGATCGTCAGCATGTCGACGTCGTGATCACGCAGATCACGCATCACCTGCAGGATTTCCTCTTCGGTTTCGCCGAGGCCGACCATCAGGCCGGACTTGGTCGCGACGTGCGGATGCAGCGCCTTGAAGTCCTTCAGCAGCTTCAGCGAATGCGCGTAGTCCGAACCCGGACGCGCTTCCTTGTACAGACGCGGCACCGTTTCGAGGTTGTGATTCATCACGTCGGGCGGCGCCGCGTTCAGGATGCCGAGCGCGCGGTCGAGCCGGCCGCGAAAGTCCGGCGTCAGAATCTCGATGCGCGTTTCCGGCGACAGCTCGCGCGTCTGACGAATACATTCGACGAAGTGCGCCGCACCGCCGTCGCGCAGATCGTCACGGTCGACGCTGGTGATCACCACGTACTTCAGCTTCAGCGCGGCGATGGTGCGCGCGAGGTTGGCCGGTTCGTCGGCGTCGAGCGGATCGGGACGGCCGTGGCCCACGTCGCAGAACGGGCAGCGGCGTGTGCACTTGTCGCCCATGATCATGAAGGTCGCGGTGCCCTTGCCGAAACATTCGCCGATGTTCGGGCAGCTCGCCTCTTCACACACCGTGTGAAGATTGTGCTCGCGCAGGATCTGTTTGATCTCGTAGAAGCGCGAGTTGCCGGTGGCCGCCTTCACGCGGATCCAGTCCGGTTTCTTCAGCTTTTCGATCGGGACGACCTTGATCGGGATGCGCGCGGTCTTGGCATGCGCTTTCTGCTTCGCGGTAGCGTCGTAGGCGGCGGGGGCCGGCACGCCTTCGGGCGCGGGAGTGGCTGCTGCGGAATTCGCGGTTACGTCAGTCATTCGTTCGATCCAGTCAGGCGGTGAGCGCACCGGCCTGCGGTTGGGCGACGGCCGCGGGATTGCCGTCGAGGTTTGCGGTGAGACTTGCTGCGAGGGTACGGGCCACGTCGTCCCAGCCGGCGGCGACGCCGAGCGTCGCCATGTCGACTGTTTCGAGCCCCGCGTAGCCGCATGGATTGATCGCGAGAAACGGCTGCAGGTCCATGTTCACGTTCAGACTCACGCCGTGATAGCTGCAACCGTTGCGGATTTTCAGGCCAAGCGCCGCGATCTTGGCGCCCGCATGCGGCCCGGCCTCGGGCCCGGGCGCCACGTAGATGCCGGGGGCGCCCGCCTTGCGTTCTCCGGCGAGATTATACGCCGCCAGGGTGTCGATCACGGCCTGCTCGATCCGCGTGACCAGCTCGCGCACCATCAGCTTGCGCCGGCGTAGGTCGAGCAGCAGATACGCGACCACCTGGCCGGGCCCGTGATAGGTGATCTGCCCGCCTCGGTCGACCTTGACGAGCGGAATGCTGCTGTCGGCCGCAAGCAGGTGTGCCGGATCGCCGGCCTGGCCGAGCGTGAAGACGGGATGATGTTCGACGAGCCAGATTTCGTCGGGTGTTTCGGCGGTGCGCGCTTCGGTGAACGCGCGCATTGCGTCGAAACTGACTTGGTAGGGTTCGCGGCCGAGCCAGCGCACCGTGGGCGGCTCGATGGCTGCTAGAGGAGACGGAGAAACCGGGGTGGCGCACATGATCCCGGGAGTTTACCGAAATCTCGGAAACCGCGCCCGAGGGGACGGGGAACTCGACACAGCGGGGCCGGCGTGCCGCCAGCCCCATCGCAAGTCACGGCGCAGCCGCCGCATCCACGCTCAAACGGTGCGCCAGCCGCCGCGTACGCGCATCATCCAGCGCTCGCCGATGCGCGCGAACCAGTTCAGCGCGCGCTTGTCGCAGCGGGTCGGCACCGAGAACGTGACCTTCGCGAACGTGGCGCCTTCGGCGCTGAGCCAGAGCCGCTCGCCGCGCCGCAGATGCAGTGTCTGGCCGGGCTGCAGCCAGTAGTCTTTGGTGTCGTCGCTGCGCGTGACCCACACCGCGCCGCCGCGCACGGTCAGCTTCGTGCTGCGCGCGACCTTCAGCGGCAGCGTGTCGCCAGTGCGGATTTCATATGCAATGCTAGAGGAAATTTCTCGCATGAGGCCCTCGCCAAAAATGGTTTCCTGACTAGAATCCTAGGTGCAGCAAGGACTTGGGCAAAACGATCAATTTTCACGTCTATGTGAGAAATATTCCGATGGACCTGCGTCAACTCCCCGCCCTCAACGCGATCAAGGCGTTCGAAGCCGCCGCCCGCCACGAGAGCTTTTCGCGCGCCGCCGACGAGCTCTTCGTCACGCACGGCGCGGTCAGCCACCAGATCCGCGCGCTCGAGGCCGAGCTCGGCGTGTCGCTGTTCGCGCGTGACGGCAAGCGCGTGCGCCTCACCGAAACCGGCCGCCGCTACGCCACCCAGGTGCGCGCCGCGCTGATGGAGCTCGCCGACGCGACTCGCGCGATCCGCGCCGGCGACCGCGAGCGGCGCCTCGTGATATCGATGCTGTCGTCGTTCGCGGCGCGCTGGGTAACGCCGCGCATCGGCAGCTTTATCGAGGCGAATCCGCAGTGGGATCTCGAGTTGCTGACCACCAATGCGCTGACGGACTTCGCGCGCGACGACGTCGACGTCGCGATCCGTTTCGGCTTCGGCAAATATCCCGGACTGCACGCGGAGCTGCTGCTCGACGAGATTTTCTTCCCGGCCTGCTCGCCCAACTTCAACGGCGGCAAGCTGCCTCAAACTCCGGCCGATCTCGCCAAAGTCCCGCTGCTGCGCTCCGACGACGAGCTATGGCGCCCATGGTTCGACGCCGCCGGCCTCACCGACTGGCCGGAGCCGAAGCGTGGCGTGTTGTATCAGGATTCGTCGAATCTGCTGCAGGCGGCCGTCGACGGCCAGGGGGTCGCACTGACGCGCCGCTCGCTCGCGATGCACGAAATCGCAGCGGGCCGGCTCGTGCGGCTCTTCAATGTGGATGGGCCCAGCCCGTGGCAATACTATCTGGTCTGCCTGCCGCAGACGCTGGAGACCGCGCGGGTCAAGGCGTTTCGCGACTGGGTGTTCGACGAGGTGGCGCGCTTCAGGCAGTTGTTCGATCTCGCCTGCGCGGCGGGGCCCGAGGCGAGCGCGCGCCTTGCGGCGGAGGGGGCGACGGCGGACGCGTTGCGCGTCGCGCCGTGAGGTGAAAAACGCGCGCGGTGTTACAGCACGACCTTGACCATCGGATGGCCGGTCAGCGCGCGATAGATGTCGTCGAGATGCGCGCGGCTCGTCGCGCGCACGTGGACGGTCAGCCCCGTGTAGGTGCCGCTGCTCGACGGCCGCGTCTCGACGCGCGACGCGTCGACCTCGCTATCGAACTCGCGCACCACTTCGACGATCGTCGCGGCAAACTCGGGGTGCGATTTGCCCATGATCTTGATCGGGAAATCGCAGGGGAATTCAAACAGTGAGTCGTTCTCGGGATTCATTCTCTACTCCTTCTTGCGCCGCGGCGGCTTCGGCCGCCTTGGCTCGCTGATACGCCGCATACAGCGCCGCAAACACCGCGCCCGGCTTGCCCGCGCCGACCGGCGCGCCGTCGAGCCGCGTGACCGGCAGCACCTCCTTGGTCGCCGAGCTGATGATGATTTCATCGGCCGCGCGCACTTCGGCCTCGGTGATGTCGCGCGCCTCGAAGCGGATGCCGCATTCGGCCGTCAGCTCCTCGATGAGCCCATAGCGGATCCCTTCGAGAATCTTGTTGCTGCGCGGCGGCGCGGCCAGCACGCCATCCTTCACGACCCACACGTTCGACGACGACCCTTCGGTCAGCAAACCATCGCGGAACTGCAGCGTCTCGAAGGCGTCGTTTTCGGCCGCGTATTGCGCCATCAGCACGTTGCCGAGCAGCGACACCGACTTGATGTCGCAATTGAGCCAGCGACGATCCTCCGCGCTCACGCACGCAACACCGCTCGCGCGCTGCGCGGCGCCGGGCAGACTCAGCGCGGTGACCATCACGAACACGGTCGGCTTCACGCCGGCCGGAAACGCGTGACCGCGCTTCGCGACGCCGCGCGTCACCTGAATGTACGCGATCGCGTCCTGATCGGCACACAGGCCGCCGTCCGTTTCGTTGGCCTCGACCACGCGTCCGATCAGCTCGCGCCAACCGGCGTCGTCGAGCGGATTGGCGATGCCGATCTTGCCGACCGAGCGCGCCAGACGCGCCAGATGCTGCTTCAGACGAAACGCGGTGCGGCGACCGCTCGCGTGCGCGTACAACGGCGCCACTTCGTAAATGCCGTCGCCGAAAATGAAGCCGCGGTCGAGCACCGGGACACGCGCTTCGGACAACGGCACCAGTTCGCCGTTCAGATAGACGATCGGGTCCGGCGAAACTTCGGAGACAGCGGTCATTGCGACGTAGCCCTTACTTCTTCTTGTTGAACATCAGCATCAGCGAATCCCACACGCGGCCGACCACGCCGGCTTGCGGCACCGGCTGCAGCGCGACCACCGGGAATTGCGCGAGCACCTTGCCGTCGGCGACGAGCTTGGCCGTGCCGATCTGCTGGCCGTTCGCGATCGGCGCGATCAGCGGATCGTTCAGTTCGATCTGCGGCTTGGCCTTGTCGCCGGCGCCCTTCGGCAGCGTGATGTACTGGTCGCTCTTCACGCCGACCTGCACGCTGTCCTGCGAGCCCTTGTAGACGCGCGGCGTGGCCACGACCTGGTTCGCCTTGTACAGACGCGTCGTGTCGTAGGCGGTGTAGCCGTAGTTCAGCATCTTCAGGCTGTCCTGCACGCGGTCGTGCTCCTTGGTCTCGCCCATCATCACCGAGACGAGACGGCGCGACGCGTCGGTCGTGCCGGGCAGCGGACGCTTCGCGCTCGCGATCAGGCAGTAGCCGGCCGCTTGCGTGTGACCGGTCTTCAGACCGTCGACGCTCGGATCGATCCACAGCAGACGATTGCGGTTCGGCTGCTTGATCTTGTTGTACGTGAATTCCTTGACCGAGAAGATGTTGTAGTAGTCCGGATAGTCGCGGATCAGGCGCGCCGACAGGATCGCGAGATCGCCCGCGGTCGTGTAGTGCTGCGGGTCGGGCATGCCGTTCACGTCGGCGAAATGCGTGTTCTTCATGCCGAGCTTCTGCGCTTCCTTGTTCATCATGTCGACGAACTGCGCCTCGCTGCCGCCCACCAGTTCGGCGAGCGCGATCGCCGCGTCGTTGCCCGACTGCACGATCATGCCGTACACGAGGTCGTGCACGGTCACCGGCTTGAGCGCCTCGATGAACATGCGCGACTCGTCGTTGCGCACGCGCCGCACGGCTTCGCTCGGCTCGATGCTCTGATCCATCGTGATCTTCTTCGTGGCGAGCGCTTCGAACACGAGATACGCGGTCATCAGCTTGGTCAGCGATGCCGGTTCGACGCGTTCGTCGGCATTGGCGGACGCGAGCACCTGGTTGCTGGTCGCATCGACGAGCACCCACGAGCGCGCGTTGACGCCCGGCGGCGGCACCTGCGCGAACGCGGTGCTTGCAACCAGCGTGGCCGGCAGCACGAGACCGGCGGCGATGGCGCGATTGAGCGAAGTGGGAACGAAAGAAGCGAGAGACGGGAAGGACGTGCGGCCAGAGGAGGAGAAACGCATAGGGTCGATTGGTGCGGAAAAATACGTTGCGCGACAGCGCGGAGTTGGGGGAGCCGGTCGGCGGGGCATCTGGCCGTAAAACGGCGGGCGCCCGTTGGACTGATGGCGACGCAATCGGTTCGCGAGCACAGCGCTGAGCACCCGGCCGCGCCCTCCCGCGAAATGACTCCGCGGCGCGCGATTCTGCCGGCTGGGCGGCGCTGTGCCCAAAAAAAGAGCGCTCATTATACGCGCGCTGCCTGGTCAACTTCGTGCGTGTGTCGCTGATTTGCACACGTTTGCGCGTACCTGTCCCCCGCAAAACGCGCGTCGCGCGTTTTCAGCGCCAGGCGTCGACGATGATGCGCTTCAGGATGTGAAGCTTACGATGCAGAAAGTGCTCGGCGCCCGGAATCACGACGACCGGCAGTTCCTGCGGCCGCGCCCAGTCGAACACGGATTGGATCGGAACGGTCTCGTCGACTTCGCCGTGAATCACGAGCGTGCCTTCGGGCACCGGCGCGACGTCCCAGCGGCTCGCCGCAGTACCGACGAACACGATGCGCTCGATTTCCTTGCCTTCGTCGCGCAGCTTCGCCGCGACGTGCGACAGCACCACGGTGCCGAACGAAAAGCCCGCGAGCACGAGCGGCAGATCGCCATAGTCCGGATCGGCGCGCATGTGCTCTAGCACCGCGCGCAGATCGTCACGCTCACCGACGCCCGCGTCGTGCTCGCCCTGGGTCTGGCCGACGCCGCGGAAATTCGACCGGTAGGTGACGTAGTTCAGTTGCACGAGCGTGCGCGCGAGTGTCTGCGCGACCTTGTTGTCCATCGTGCCGCCAAACAGCGGATGCGGATGCGCGACGAGCGCAATGCCGCGCGGCGCGGCGCTTTTATCGCGCACGTCGTCGGGCAGGTCCAGCGCGACCTCGATCTTGCCGACCGGGCCGTCGATCAGATACTTCTTCGTGTTGACGTTCATCGGGATGCCTGTGGATCGTTTCGTGGTTTGCGTTATTGATCGATCTTCAGACGCTCGACGATCTTGCCGTTCACGAGATGCGATTCGACGATCTCATCGATGTCGCTCTCGTCGACGTAGGTGTACCAGACCGCCTCGGGATACACGACGAGCGCCGGGCCCAGTTCGCAGCGATCGAGGCAGCCGGCCTTGTTGATGCGCACCTGGCCGGGACCGGCGAGACCGAGTTGCTTCACGCGCTTTTTCGCGTACTCCTGCATCGCCTGCGCGTTGCAGTTCGCGCAGCTCGGACGCTCGGCGCCGGGGTCGCGTTGATTCAGACAGAAGAAAACGTGGTGCTTGTAGAAGGAATCCATGATGTTCTGGAGGCGAGCCTGAAAGGAAGTGCAGTGGCGCCGTCGGCATCCGGTATGCCGCAGCGCCCGTCGTGCGGACGATTATAGCGACCGCGCTGTGCAGGCGCCGGAGCCTCGCGGCCGGCCCGCAAGCACGTCAGGCCGGCTTCGCGCGCCGCTTCAGCCATGCCCGCTCGACCGCGAATGCGAGCCACACCAGCGCCGCATAGGGCCACATCCACGCGAGCCAGCGCGCGAGCCCGTTGAAATGCAGGTAGCGCCCCTGCCGCCAGTCGGCGAGCACGGCGTCGAAATACGGATTCACCGGCAGCAGATTGACGAACACGAGTGCGATGACGAGTGCGACGCCCGCGAGCGTCGCGCGCACGCGCCGCCGCAGCGGCAGTGCGACGAGCGCCGCGACGGTGCCGCACCCGAGTCCGAGCAACGCGCCGGGCGTCGCCCAGTCGAACGCGAGGCCCGATTGCGATTGCAGGAACGTCGCGCCGGCCTTCACGCACAAGGTCGTGACGATGAACACGAGCAGCATGCGCGCGCGCGGCGCATGACGGCGCATCGGCAGCGACGCAAGCGCGAGCGCCGCGAACAGGTTCAGCGTCGTGATCAGCGCTTCCCACGTGTCGTCGTCCAGCCACGCGGCGGCCGCCGCCGGCCATGCGCCGACGTGCCATGCAGACGGCGTCCACGCGAGCAGCGCGTCCTGGGTGGCCGGATCGACGCTCAGCCACAGCGCGCGCGGCCAGTTGCCGAGACCGAACAGACGTGGCGCCGGAAACATCGTCGCGAACGGCCACGCGGCGACGACGCACGCGAGCGTCGCATGGCCGCGCTCGAACCACAGCAGGCGCAGACGCCTGAGCAGGCCGCGATCGAGCAGCGCGCCGGTCAACGGCGACATCATCGACGCACCGACGAGCGCGCCGAGCGTGTTGGCGGCAAGGTCGAGATTCGAGGCGACGCGGGTCGGCAGATAGGTCTGCACGGCTTCCATCGTGCCCGACAGCAGTCCGCCCAACACGAACGCCAGCGCGACGGCCAGCGTGCCGCGCCAGCGCGGATACACCGCAAGCACCACCAGCGCGCCGAACGGCATATAGCCGAGCACGTTGGTGACGACGTCGAATGCCGTCAGGTACTGCGGCATTGGATCGAACAGATAGGCGAACGGCGCGATGCCGAGCGAGCGCCACCCCGAGAACGGATACCACGATCCGTACACGATCAGCGCCGCGTACAGCAGCAGCGCCCGACGGGCCAGCGTCGACGGGCGGCGCAGCCAGGGGCGTTCGCTCATGCGGCGCTCCTTTGCGTGCGCTGCCCGCCCGTCATTGCGCGGCGACCAGCGCCTGCGAGCCGAGCCACGTGGCGATCTGCGCGACGAGGTCGTCGCTGGCCGCGGCGAGCGCCCGCGCGCCGCCGGCCGCATCCGCCGAATGCGCGGGCGCGCGCGCGACGAAGGTGTGCTGGCCGACCACCTTGCCGCCCTGCATCAGCGTGGCGCGCGCGGTGATCGCGCCGTGGCTGTCGGTCGGGCTGGCGAACACCTGCTCGAACTCGGTCAGATCGACGCGCAGCACCGGCGCGCTCACGCCGTCCGCGCCCGTCAACACGGTGCCCCGCTCGCTCAGCACGTTGCGCAGGCGCTGCGTCAGCAGTTGCGACGGCATCATCGTCCAGTGGCTGTTGGCGTAGGCGGCCGTCTGCTGCGCATCGGCGTAGCTCAGCCGGTACGTCAGCCGGTCCGATTCGAGCACGGACGGCGCGCTGACCTCCAGCACCTTGACGGCCGGCAGCCGGCTCGCGGCGGCGCTCTGCGGCGGCGGTCCAAAATCGTAGCGGACGTCCGACACGACCGCGGACGTGCCCGCGCAGCCCGCCGCCAGCACGCCGAACGCGAGCAGCGCCGCGAGCGCGGCGCGCGAGGACAACAGTCGGTGAATCGAGCGTGACATGGGTATCTTCCTTTGTTCTAGCCTGCGAATTTAATGGGCTGCGGGGGCTGCGGGCGCGGCGGCGGCGGGCCACGCGAAGCCGGCCTCGCCCGGACCCGGCGCCGCACGCGGCGCGCCGAACAGCACGCTGCGCGGATTGGTATTGAAGGTGTCGGCGGCGCGATCGATCGATTGCGCGGCCGAGCGCACGTCCTCGGTCAGCGAATTGACGCGCGGCAGCGTCTCGAAGCCGACCCGCGCGGACAGGTCCTGAATCGTCGTGTTCATCTGCGCGAGCGCATCGCCGGCCTGCTGCGCGGCCGTGCCGACCTTGTTCAGATTGCGCTCGAGGGGCCCGTCCGGACGGTTCAGGCCGGTGATCATCTGGTTGGTCGACGCGAGCGTGTGGTTCAGTTGGTCGATCGTGCCGGGCAGCTTGCTGGCGACCGGCGCCATTTCCCGAGTCAGCGTCGCGACGCCCGAAGCCGCCTGCGCGATGCTCGCCGCCGTCTCATGCAGCTGCTCGACCATTTCGGGCGACAGCATGTCGTTCACGTTGTCGGTGACTTTTTCGAGCTTGCGCAGCAGCACGTCGCCGCGTTGCTGCAACTGATCGAGCAGACCGGGGCGCATCGGCAATTGCGCGACCTGGTGCGCCGACGAGTGCAGCGGCGTCAGGTCGCGCCCGGTATCGTCGAGCTGGATGAACGCGATGCCGGTCACGCCCTGCAAGCCGAGGCTGCCGAACGTCGAATGCGTGATCGGCGCGTGCTCGTCGACCATGATGCGGATCAGAATCTGGCCCGGATGGGTCGGATCGAACTTGATCGACTGTACGCGGCCGACGTCGAGCCCGCGAAAGCGCACCGCCGCGTCCGCAAAGAGGCCGGTCACATTGGTGCGCGCGATCAGGTCGTACGGCACCCGCACGGTGCGGTCGACGTTGAACAGATACGCGGCCAGCGCGATCGCCGCCGTCAGCACGACCGTGAAGAGTCCGGCCCAGAACGCATGTGCTTTGTTTTCCATTGTCAGTTTTCCTGGTTCATAGCGGCCCGCTTCGCGGCGGCCGGCCTCACAGCGACAACTCGGACGACGCCGGCTCGAGCGCCGCCCGCGGCAGCTTCGCGCGACGCTCGGGCGGCAGCGCCTGCAGCGCGCGGCGCCCGCGCAGGCCGAGGAAATATTCGCGGATGAACGGATGGTCAACGCCCGCGGCCTCCTCGACCGGCGCATTGACGAGCACTTTCCGATCGGCGAGCACGGCCACGCGCGTCGACAGCGCGACCATCGTGTCGAGATCGTGCGTGATCATTACGACCGTCAGACCGAGCGCGCGATGCAGCCCCGAGATCAGCTCGACGAATTCGTCGGATGCCTGCGGGTCGAGGCCGGCGGTCGGTTCGTCGAGGAACAGCAGTTCGGGTTCCAGCGCGATCGCGCGCGCGATGCCAACCCGCTTGATCATGCCGCCCGACAGCGCCGACGGCATCTTCGACGCGTGCTTGCACGGCAGCCCGACCATTTCGAGCTTCAGCATCACGATGTCGCGCAGCAGGTCTTCGGGCACCTTGCCGAGCTCGCGCACCGGTTGCGCGACGTTGTCGAACACGGACAGCGACGAGAACAGCGCGCCGCGCTGGAACAGCATGCCGGAGCGGCTGCGCATCAGCAGCGCGGTCTCGGGCGAGATCGTGGCGAGATCTTCGCCGAACAGCTTGATCGTGCCCCGCGACGGCCGCTCCAGGCCGAGAATCTGCCGCACCAGCGTGGTCTTGCCGGAGCCCGAGCCGCCGACGATCGACACGATCTCGCCGCGCCGCACGTCGAGGCTCAGATGCTGATGCACGATGTTGCGGCCGTAGCGCTTGGTGATGTCGATCACCTCGATCACCGGCTCGGCGATCGACGGTACGGGTTGGCCGCGTACGGCTTCGGTTAGTGGCGCGATCATCCGAGCCCCACGTTCTGAAAGAGGATTGCGAACACCGCGTCCGCGAGAATCACGATGGTGATCGATGTGACCACCGAGGTCGTCGTGCCTTCGCCGAGACTCTGCGAATTGGCCTTGATACGGAAGCCGAAATGACAGCCGGCGATCGCGATCAGCATGCCGAACACCGCGCCCTTGCCAAGCCCGATCCACAGGTTAGCGATCGGCACGACGACGGGCAGTTGCCGCGCGAAGAAGCTCATGTCGATGCCGAGCACGAGCTTCGCGGCGAGCGCACCGCCCGTCAACGAGATCACGTTGGTCCACATCACGAGCAGCGGCATCGCGACGGCCAGTGCGATCACGCGCGGCAGGATCAGCCGCAAGCCGTGCGGGATGCCCATCACGCGCATCGCGTCGAGTTCCTCGGTCACGCGCATCACGCCGATCTGCGCGGTGATCGCCGAGCCCGAGCGGCCCGCCACCAGAATCGCCGACAGCACCGGACCGAGTTCGCGAATCACCGCGAGGCCGAGAATATTGACGATGAACTGGTTCGCGCCAAAGATGCGCAATTGCTGTGCCGACAGATAGCTCAACACGATGCCGATCAGGAACGCGACGAGCGCGGTGATCGGCAGCGCGCGGGCGCCGGCGTTGTAGATGTTCGCGGAGATTTCGGTCCACGGCGTGAGTTTCGGCTTGCGCAGGATCGCCAGCAGATCGAGCACGAAACGCCCGAGCATCGCGACGCCGCCCTGCATGTGCTCAACGAACGAGAAGATGCCAAGGCCGAGACGCGTGAAGGGATCGAAGCGCGTTACCGGTTCGGCGCTCTCGCGCACCGTGTCGAGCAGCGCGATGCGCTCGAAGATGTCCCGCTGCGTGTCCGTGAGCGCGGTGCCCGGCGGCAATTTGCGGCCCCATACGCGCCACAGCGCCTGGCCGCCGACGTGGTCCATGCTGTCGACGCGCGACAGGTCCCACCCGCCGATGCCCTGCGCACCGGTCAGCGAACGCAGTTGCGGAATCACGTGCCCGGTGTCGCGATCGCGCGCGAGCGCGAGCGCCGTCCACTGGCCCGAGAGACGGACGATCTTGCCTTGGCTGCCGGCCGCGACTTCAAGGCCGGGCGGAGTGTCGTAGTTCAAGGATCGCGTGAATCTGGTTATCGGATTAGCGGCCATTGTAGCGAAGGCTCGGCCGCCGGTCCGCCAGGATGTGCATCGGTCCGCGTCGCTTCCTCGGCGGTCCGCATTCGAGTCCCGGGAGGGTTTGCTGTGGCTACAATACGAGGCATGAATGCCTCCAAGACTCCCGCCTCTCCGCCCGCTGCGACAAGTGCGGCCGCGGCCTCGTCGTCGGCATCGGCCGACTGGCGCATCGATCGCGAGCGCGCGGTCAAACTGTTCGGCGCGCATGCGCATGACTGGCCGATCGAAATCGTCGAAGAAACCGGTTCGACCAACGCCGATCTGATGGCCCACATGAAAGCACTACCGCGACACGCGAACGCGCTGCCGCGGCCGATCGTGCGCGTCGCGTATCTGCAGACCGCCGGGCGCGGCCGTCGTGGCCGGCCGTGGTACGCGGAGCCAGGCAACGCGCTGCTGTTTTCGGTCGCGTGCATGTTGCCGCGCCCGCTCGAAGGGCTCGCGGGCTTGAGCCTCGCGGTGGGCGTCGCGCTCGTCGACGGGCTGCGTTCGCTGCCGGTCGCGGGTCCCGGACAGATCTCGCTGAAGTGGCCGAACGACGTGCTGCTCGAAGGCGACAAGCTCGCCGGCATCCTGATCGAAACCGCGTGGAGCACCGACGACGCGAGTGCGGTCGTGATCGGCATCGGCACCAACGTGAAAGGCGCCGACGAACTCGCGGCGAAGGTCGGCGCGCTGAACGCCGAGGTACCGCCGCAGGCGCGCGGCACCGTGCCGACCGCGTTGCAGCGCGCGCTGCCGAACGCGAATCTGACCGATACGCTGGCCGCCGAATTGAACGCGCTCGAACCGATGCTGCAGCGCTTCGGCGCCGAAGGCTTCGCACCGTTCCAGGCTCGCTGGAACGGCGTGCATGCATACGCGGGCCGCGAGGTGGTGCTGCTCGAGCAAGGTCAAGAACTCGCGCGTGGCGTGGCGGCGGGCGTCGACGAACGCGGCCAGTTGCTGCTCGATACGGCCGAAGGGCGCCAGAGCATCGCAACCGGCGACGTGTCGCTGCGCCTCGCCGACGGTGCGGCATGACGCGGCGCGCGCCTTATCTGCTGATCGACGCGGGCAATAGCCGGATCAAGTGGGCCCTGGTGCAGCCGGACGGGACGCAGTTGGCGAGCGGTGCGCTCGCGCATCACGACGTTGCCGGACCACGCGCGCAGCCTGCGTCGCAAACTGGTTGGGCTGACTTGCCGGCGCCATGCGGCGCGTGGCTCTCCAACGTCGCGGGCGCGCAGATCGCGGCGCACCTCGCCGCGCTCGTCGAAGCGCGCTGGCCGCAACTGCCGCTCACGACGGTCCGCGCCAGCGCTCAGCAATGCGGCGTGACCAATTGCTATTCGACACCGCACTCGCTCGGTAGCGACCGCTGGTGCGGCATGATCGGCGCGCACGCGGCCTTTCCCGGCGAACATCTGCTGCTCGCGACCTTCGGCACCGCGACGACGCTCGAGGCGTTGCGCGCGGACGGCGCGTTTATCGGCGGATTGATTGCGCCCGGCTGGTCGCTGATGATGCGCTCGCTTGGTGAGCACACCGCGCAACTTCCGACGCTCGACGCCGCGCACGCGCGCGGTCTGCTCGACGGAGCCGATACGGCCGACGCGGCCCGACGCGGTCCGTTCTTCGCAACGGATACTCCGCGCTCGCTGTCGGCGGGCTGCACGCTGGCGCAGGCCGGATTGATCGAGCGGATGTGGCGGGATCTGCAGGATGAGTGGCAGTTGCCCGTGCGTCTCGTGGTCAGCGGCGGCGCCGCCGACGAAGTGGCGAGCGCGCTGAAGGTGCCGCATACTCGCCACGATTCGCTGGTACTGTCGGGGCTCGCGCTGATCGCCGCCGAGGATACGGCGCGCGAAGGCGGCTGATTGCCTGCCGGACGGGTGCGGCCATGTTTCGCTCTCGGACCCGGCGCTCCACTTCTTTCTGGATTGGAAATACCCACAATGCTTCGCTGGCCGATCGCCATTCTGATTTTTGTCAACGTGTTGGCTTTCGTCGCGCTGCGTGGCGCCTTCGGCCCGATACCCACCGCCAGCGGACGCGAGCCGGGTCATCTGAACCGCCAGATTCATCCGAACTGGCTGAAGGTGCGCCCGGTCAGCGCCGCCGATGCGGCCGACCAGGCAGTGGTCGGCGGACCGGCGCCGCAGGCGCCGATTTCAACATCGGAGTTGCCGCAGTAATCAGGTGAGCGACGCGGTCGGTTAGAGGTTCGGCATTGCGCCGTGCGTTTGCGGGGCAATGCGCGGCATCAACCCTGTGTGCGCACCTTCTTCAACAGCGCAGTGGTCGAGCGATCGTGCTCGAACGCAATCGCGAGCGCCTTGCCGCCCCAACCGCGCACGAGCGCCGATTCGGGCAGCGCGTCCATGTCGTAGTCGCCACCTTTCACCAGCACGTCCGGGCGCAGCGCGGAAATCAGCTCGACCGGCGTTTTCTCGCCAAAGCCCACCACGTAGTCGACACTTTCCAGCGCCGCGAGCAAGGCCATGCGGTCGGCCTCGTTGTTGATCGGCCGGTCGTCGCCTTTGCCGAGCATCCGCACCGATGCGTCGCTATTCACACCGACGATCAGACACGCGCCCAACGCCTTCGCGTCGGCCAGATAGGTCACGTGACCGCGATGCAGGATGTCGAACACGCCGTTCGTAAATACGACGGGCGCGCGCAGCGAAGGACGCAGCTTCACCAGGGCATCGCGCGTCAGAATCTTGCGTTCAAAGATGGCGGTCATCGCACGGTCACAGAGTTGGGGAGTTACGGAGTTGCGGGAAGAGCAATGCCGGGTGCCGCCACGATACACGCTGGGCGGCTCAAAGGAAAACGGTCCGGCAAGCTCACGCTTGCCGGACCGCCATTTGAACGGTGCTGAAACCGCCCGAGCCGTTACGCCGGTTGCTGCTGCGCCGGGCTTTGTTCGGCCGCTTGCAGACGCGCGACCACTTCCTTGCGATAACGGTTCAGTTCCTGCGCGGTGGTGAACGTGCGTTCGAACAGCAGCGACAGGTTGTGCAGAATGCGCTCGACAACCTTCTTTTCCCAACCGTCGTCGAAACGGATCTGCTCGTCGAGCCAGCGCTCGAGCCATTCCGGATCCGGCAGACGCGACTGGATCGTGTCGCGCGGGAACAGCGCCTGGTTCACGTGCAGGTTGGTGGGGTGCAGCGGCTTTTCGGTGCGACGCGCCGACGCCATCAGCACGCCGATCTTCGCGAATGCGGCACGCGCGATGTCGCCGGTTTGCGCCATGGCCTTCTTCATGTAGCGCAGATACGCGCCGCCGTGGCGCGCTTCGTCGCGCGAGATGGTTTCGTAGATGTGCTTGATGACCGGTTCGGTGTGCCATTCGGCAGCGCGGCGATACCAGTGATTCAGGCGGATTTCGCCGCAAAAGTGCAGCATCAGCGTTTCGAGCGGGGGCGCGGGATCGAACTCGAAGCGCACCGCGTGCAGTTCCTCTTCGGTCGGGACCAGTTCCGGCTTGAAGCGGCGCAGATATTCCATCAGCACCAGCGAGTGTTTCTGCTCCTCGAAGAACCACACGCTCATGAATGCGGAGAAATCGCTGTCGTGATGATTGTCACGCAGAAACATTTCCGTGGCGGGTAACGCCGACCATTCGGTGATCGCGTTCATCTTGATCGTCGCGGCCTGCTCGTCGGTCAACAGCGATGCATCGAATTTGTCCCAGGGAATGTCCTTCTCCATGTCCCATCGAACGGATTCGAGCGATTTATAAAGTTCCGGATAAAGCATGGTGTTCATAGTCCCACCCCTGTTCTGCACATACTGTGTGTGTCTGTTGCTGCTACGTGTAGCCGTTTTTACCTGCGACGAACGGACATGCCGTTTATCGGCCAAGCATTCAATTTTACGCGTTAATCGGCCGCCCAGAAGCATCGGGCAGCAAAGAAGTCCGGGCTGTTGTATTGGCGCCTGGAGCGTGAATCGGGCGCCGCGGCCAACCGTGGGTAAGCAATACCCTTTGCCTGAGGTCGAGCCAGTCCGGGTCGACAACCGCACCGTCCAGCCCTGCACCGGTAGCGCCGGCGGCGAATGACGAGAGGGCGGTGGGATTGGTTGTTTTCGGCGCACGCCCCAAAGCCAGATCAAGCTTACACAATGATAGCACGCGCCTCCGGCCAAACCCGTGACAGAAGCGGTGCGAGCGCGCTATGGCATTGACTTCTCTCAATAAAGTCGGCAATTCGCGCGGGAAGAAATCGCCGGCGTTGGCATACGGCAAAAACGTAGGCGACGGGTTGTCTTTGGCATGGGGCACTGATTCGCGGCGGCCAGAAGGTGGAAGTGCGGACCTGACCGCCGCTGCTTCTGATATTGCTTGCGCAGTCGCACCGGGCGCGAGCGTGCTGCCCGCACCGCCCCGCTCACGTCGACTTTTTCGGCGTTGCCGCGCTCCTGCCCTCGCCGGACGCGCGTTTGGCCGATGTCGCGGCGCGCTTCGCGGCCGGCCGCTTGGCGGCCGGCTTCGCGCTTTGCGCACCGGCGCCGGACGGATCGCCGCCCGACGGATCGCCGCCCGACGGATCGCCGCCCGACGCATCCGCAGCCTTCGACGACTCCGCCTTGCCCTGCGTGCCTCCACCCGCCGCCGCGACTGCGACGGACGGCTGCGTCATCGCGAACTGCGCGATCTGGTTGAACTGCGATTGCAGAAGATTCCACCATGCGGATGCATCGAAAGCGGGTGCCGCCGGCGCTTGCTCTTCGTCGCTGTCCGCTGGAGGGGCGCTTTCGGGGGCTGGCTCAGCGGGCCTCGTCCAGCTCGGCGCCGGCGCGGGGCTCGGGGCGCGGCCCGGCGAGTCAGTCGCGGCCGCACCCGTTGCAGCAGCCGCCGCCTGCGACATCGAGGTCTGCGCGAACGCGCCGAACGCGCGCAGCGTCGCGAGCGTCGCGCGCTGCACTTCCAGCGCCTGGATCGCCGACTGCAGCATGCTCAGATTCAGCTTCAGCCATTGCTCGACCGCGCGCATGTCGGTGATGCGCTTGTCGAGCTCCTCGACGCTCGTGAGCGGCGCCATCATGTCGGACATCATCGACAGCGACGGACTCGTGCCGCCCCCCGGCTGCGCGCCCGTCATGGCGGCGCCGAACGGCGACAGCCGAATCATGCTCCACATCCGATCGAGCATTTCAGCGGGCGGAAAACCGGGAAAGCCGGGAAAGGGCGGCGCGGAGCCAGTGGTGTCGGTCATGGTTGTCGCCTCGGTACTGGATGACAGGTAGAGCGCGCGATGCCGCGCGCGTTGATTCGATCATACCGTTTGGGGTATGACATCACGATGGTTCGCCGTGACGCGGACGGCCCGCGCCAAAATCCGGCGCGCGCCGCTCGCGCAACGAGCTCAAGCCCTCGCGCACATCGGGCCCCGCGAAGCCCATGAACTCCAGCGCGAGCGATGTATCGAACGCCGGCCCCGCCGTGCGCAGCCAGTTGTTCAGCGCGTACTTGGTCCAGCGGATGGCGGTCTGCGACCCGTCGGCGAGCTTGCGCGCGACTTCGAACGCCTTCGGCAGCAGCGCGCTTTCGTCGACCGCGAGCGACACGAGCCCGATACGCTCAGCCTCCTCGCCGCTCACCGGCTCGCACAGCAGCAGGTAGTACTTCGCCTTCGCCATGCCGCACAAGAGCGGCCAGACGATCGCCGCATGATCGCCCGCGGCGACGCCGAGACGCGTATGCCCGTCGATGATGCGCGCCGTCTTCGCCGCGATCGAGATATCGGCGAGCAGCCCCGCGACGAGCCCCGCGCCGACCGCCGGCCCGTGCATCGCCGATACGATCGGCTTGCCGCAGTTGATCACGTTGTAGACGAGGTCGCGCGCTTCGCGCCACACCCGCGTGCGCACCTCGAAATCGTTCGCCATGTCCTCGACGAGCTGCAGATCGCCGCCTGCCGAAAAGCCCTTGCCTTCGCCGCGAATGATCGCGACGCGCGTGTCGGGATCACGATCGATGTCGCGCCAGATCTCCGCGAGTTCGTAATGCATGCGTGCGTCCGCGGTCGCGAGGCCGCTCTTGTTCGCGCCCTCGCCGCTCATCACGACTTCGAGCACGCCGTGCGGATGACGCTGCAAACGCAGCGACTGGTAGTGCGCGTAGTACGCGTCGTTCGGTTGCGATGACTGAGTCATGGTGAGCGGTCCATAGGTGATTCGTTCAGTCGCGCGCGGAACGTCGCGACCCGTTCAATGCGGCTGATAAAGCCACTTGCCATTAGTGATTTCGACCATCACGCGCGCGCGCTGATCGAGCCCGAGATGATCGGCCGCGCTCATGTTGACGACGCCGTTGGTATCCGCGAGACCGCGGGTTCCTTCGAGCGCGTCGCGCAGCGCGCGGCGAAACGCCGGCGTGCCTGGCGCGCCGCTCTTCAAAGCGAGCGGAATCGCGTGCTCGAGCAATGCGTCCGCGTCCGACGTGTACGAACCGAACGCCGACACGCTGCCCGCGCCGTGCTGCGCCTCAAACCGCGCGATGTATTCGAGCGCGAGGCGCCTGGCCGGATGATCGACCGGCAATTGCGCGGCGACCAGCACCGGGCTCGCGGGCAGGAACGTGCCGTTGCAATCGGCGCCGCACACACGCAGGAAGTCGTTATTGCCGACGCCGTGGTTGTGATAGATGACGCCCTTGTAGCCGCGCTCGCGCAGCGTTTTCGGCGGCAGCGCGGCAGGTGTGCCGGCCGCGCCGACCACCACCGCGTCGGGGTGAGTCGCGAGAATCTTCAGCACCTGGCCGGTCACGCTCGGATCGGTGCGATTGAAGCGTTCGCTCGCGACCACGTCGATGTGATGCAGTTGCGCGAACTTCGCGACCTCGGCGTAGAACGTCTCGCCGAGCGCGTCGGCCTGTCCGATGAACGCGATCGTCTTCACGCCGTGTCCGCTCGCATGCTCGGCGATCGCCGAGGCCATCATCGCGTCGGTCTGCGGCGTCTTGAAGACCCAGCGACGTTTTGCATCGACCGGTTCGATGATTTTCGCGGACGACGCGAGCGAGATCATCGGCGTTTCGCCCTCGGCGACCACGTCGATCATCGCGAGCGAATTCGGCGTGATCGACGAGCCGATGATCGCGTCGACATGATTTTCGCTGATGAGTTTCTTGGTGTCCTGCACGGCTTGGGTCGTGTCCGAGGCATCGTCGAGCACGATGTACTCGACGTTTTGCCCGCCGATCTGTTTCGGCAGCAGCGCGACCGTGTCGCGCGCGGGAATGCCGAGCGATGCGGCAGGCCCGGTCAGCGACAACACGAGACCGATCTTCACCTGCGCGAACGATGTCAGCGGCAACGCGCAGACGAGCGCGGCGCACAGCGTCGCGGCGCGCCGCGCGAAGCGCCGGCCGCGTTGATACGAGCCACGCGCGCTCGTGCGCGCTTGAACGAGTGACGCATCAGCGCGTCGATGTCCAGCTGCGGGGAAGTTCAATCGCGGCATGCTGTCTCCTCACGTCGGGGTTTTCGTTGTGATGTAGTGCCGATGTGCTACCGATGCGTCGCTGCACGCTATCTGACATTGGCGCCGTCCCAGCCGGCGCGCCAGTCAGTGTAGCCGCGCGCGCGGGCGGTGGCATCGGGCGAAACCCTTTCGCGCGTGCCGCCGCGTCAACGCATTGCCGCGTGAGCGCCGCGCTTCATTCGAGCGGCGCGATGCTCTGCTCGATCGCACCGAAAATCGACTTGCCCGCGTCGTCGAACATTTCGATCTTCACGGTGTCGCCGTACTACATGAACTCCGTTTGCGGCGCGCCGTGCTCGATCGTTTCGAGGCAGCGCTTCTCCGCGATACAGCAGTAGCCGCGCTTCGCGTCCTTGTTCGACACCGTGCCCGAACCGACGATAGAACCAGCACGCAGATTGCGCGTCTTCGCCGCATGGGCGATCAGCTGACCGAAGTGAAACACCATATCGGTGCCCGCGTCGGGCTGGCCGACTTTCCGGCCGTTCCAGTGGACGATCATCGGCCGATGCACGCGGCCTTCGCGCCAATGCTCGCCGAGCTCGTCGGGCGTCACCGCGACCGGCGCGAACGACGTGGCCGGCTTGCTCTGGAAAAAGCCGAAGCCCTTCGCGAGTTCGGCTGGAATCAGGTGGCGCAATGACACGTCGTTGACGAGCGTCACCAGCCGCACGCCGCGCAACGCCTGCTCGGGCGTTGCGCCCATCGGCACGTCAGCGGTGATGACCGCGACTTCCGCCTCGAAGTCGATGCCGTACTGTTCCGATGCGCACACGATGTCATCGCGAGGGCCGATGAAGTCGTCGCTGCCGCCTTGGTACATCAGCGGGTCGGTCCAGAATTCGGGCGGCATTTCCGCGCCGCGTGCGCGCCGCACGAGTTCCACATGGTTCACGTACGATGAACCGTCGGCCCACTGGAACGCGCGCGGCAGTGGCGCCATGCACTCTTTGGCGTCGAACGAAAAGCTGTTGCGCGCGCGGCCCTGGTTCAGCGCATCGTAAAGGTCGTGCAGTTGCGGCGCGTAGAAGGCCCAGTCGTCGAGCACGCGCTGCAGCGTGGGCGCGATCGCGTCGGCGATGGCCGCCGTGTGCAGGTCGCGGGACACGACGATCAGTTGACCGTCGCGCGTGCCGTCCTTCAGCGAGGCAAGTTTCATAGAGCTGTGAACCGTGTGTTAGTGACGATGGAAGGAATCTATTCTACGATGGTGAACCGGCGCGGCCCAAGATGTGCGTGTTCGTCGTCGTTGTCACTGCCACCATCGCCGTTACGCGCCTTTTTCGATTACCGAACGCGCTGCCCGCGCCCTTTGCACATGTCCGCCAACGCCCGCTCCGGCACGATCCGCACCCGCACCGACCCCGCGTCCGCCGACGAACTGCTCGAACCCGCCGATGCCACCGACGCAACCGGCGCCGATGACGAAGCCGGCGAACCCGGCGAAGAAAAACTGCGCTCAGGCATCCAGTCGATCGAGGTCGGGTTCAGGCTGCTCGACGTGCTGACCCGCGAGCCGCGCGCGATGATGCTGCGCGATCTCGCGCAGCGCGCGGGCATGAGTCCGGCGAAGGCGCATCGCTATCTGGTCAGCTTTCTGCGTCTCGGCGTGGTCGCGCAGGACCCGCTGTCGGGCCGCTACGAACTCGGCGGCTTCGCGTTGCAGTTGGGGCTCGCGCGGCTCGCGCGGGTCGACGGCGTGAAGCTCGCGCGCATCGCGCTCGCCGAGTTGCGCGACCGGCTCGATCAGACGGTCGGCATCGCGGTGTGGGGTAATCAGGGGCCGACGATGGTGCACTGGATGGAGTCGAGCTATCCGGCCAAGGCATCGCTGAAACTCGGCGACGTGATGCCCTTGCTCAGTTCCGCGACCGGTCTGCTGTTCGCCGCCTACCTGCCATCCGGCAAGACCGACGGGATGATCGAGCGCGAGCTGGCCGACTCGCGGCGTTCGTCGCATAGCGGCGCGCCGCGCACCCGCGAAGACGTCGACAAGGTGCTCGCTGAAGTGCGCGAGCACGAGGCCGCGCGAGTCGAAGGCATGCTGCTGCCGACGATCCACGCGTTTTCGATGCCGGTGTTCGATTCGACCGGCGAACTGGCGCTCGCTCTCGTCGCGCTCGGCCATGAAGGCGCGTTCGATATCCGCTGGGGTGGCGAAATCGATACTGCGCTGCGCGAATGCGCGCGCAAGCTGTCGTACGAACTCGGCTATAGCGCGACACCGCGTAGCGACAACGGTTGATACGCGCCAGACCTTTCAAGCTCTCACCGATTCAAGCGCCGATGGATTTTGCTTCCGCCAACCGCCGTCATGATCGCCTTCCCGCTTTGGGCAGCGGGCCGGGACGCGGCGCGCGCGCGGGGCGCTGGATCGCGGTGCTCGTGGCCGTGGCGGTCTTGCACTGGATCGCGGCGCAATGGTTCGAGCGCAATCGAATGGATCTGAATCCGGCAAATCGCGAGCATGTGCCGGTGCAGGTCGCGCTGCTGACGCCCGAGAGGGTCCAGCGTCAACCGGCGCCAAAACCGGCCGCGCCGGCACCGCACCCGCCCGCGCATACACGCAAGCCCGCGGCGCGTGCGCCGCGCGAGCAGCATGTGCTGAGCGCGTTGCAGCCGGCCAAGCCGAGCGAGCCGGCGGCCACGCCGGCATCGGAGGTCGCGGCAAGCGCGCCGCCCGCCGCCGCGAGCGCGAATGCGCCGGTCAATGCCAATGCCAGCGGCGCCGCCGCGAGCGCCGCTGGCGCGGCCAGCGCGCCGCAAGCGTCGCAGGGCGTGAAGTTTTCGGTGCCGCCGTCGGGCGAACTCGACTACGACACGTTCTACAACGGCGTGCGCAACGCGCCCGGCACGATCCATTGGGCGAGCAATGGGCAAGGCTACGAAATGGTCGTATCGGTGCCGCTGCCGTTCGTCGGCCCGTTCGTGTTTTCGAGCCACGGCGGGATCGATGCGTTTGGCCTCGCGCCGGCGCAGTACAGCGAAAAGCGTGGCCGTCGCGCGAAAGACATCGCGATTTTCAATCGCAGCGACAAGAAGATCGGCTTCACGCGCACGCCCGCCTCGTTGCCGTTGCCCGACGGCGCGCAGGACCGCTTCAGCGTCGTGATGCAGCTCGCGAGCCTCGTGCGCGGCGATCCTGACGCCTATAAGCCTGGCGTCACGCGACAGTTTTTCGTCGTCGATTCCGATAGCGGCGAGAACTGGCCGATCGAGACGATCGGCGACGAAACGATCCGCGCCGCGCAGGGCTATCTGCAGACGCGTCATTTCAAACGTCTGCCGCGGCACGATGGCGACCAGCGCCGTATCGACGTGTGGCTTGCGCCGTCGCTCGGCTGGCTGCCCGCGCGCATTCTGCAGACTGAGCCGAACGGTACCCAGTTCGAGCTGGTGTGGCGCGGCAAGCTGAATGTCGATGGGGCGCCGGCGGAGAATGCCATGCCCGCAGCCACCTCCGCCAAGAGCCCTGCAACGCCGTCGCCCGCCTACGCATCGGCAGTAACGCCCGAGCCCGCCCCCGCAGCACCGGTCGATTCAACCGCTCCAACAATCATCAAACCGTGACACTGGTCGTGACACAGTGTCACGAGCAGAACCGCCCGAGATCGGCGAAACTTACTTTGCAACACTGACTCGCACGTCAATGGAGCCTCCGTTTGCGCGAACGGGGCGACCCACCGCGCTTTTTCACTGCGTTTCCTTCAAAGGAGTCTGCATGCAAGTGAACATCAACGGTATCGACACACGCTATGTGCTGAGCAACGAAGGCGGCGGCCCGTGGCTCACGTTCATCCATCAGCTGGGCGGCGATCTTTCCATCTGGGATCAGATGGCCGGCTATTTCCGCGACGACTACACGGTGCTGCGCTACGACGTGCGCGGCCACGGCCACAGCGCGGTCGCGCGCGAGCCGTTCGCCATGCGCGATCTGGCCGACGATCTCGCCCGACTGCTCGATGCGCTCGGCGCGCCGACGACGCACCTGGTCGGCCTCTCGCTCGGCGGCATGATCGCGCAGCAATTCGCGCTCGACCATCCATCGCGTCTCGACACGCTGACGATCGCCGACAGCACCGGCGGCACGCCGCCCGAAAACCGCGAGTTGTGGAATCAGCGCGCCCACACCGCTCGCAGCGACGGCATGGAGGCGCTGCTACCGTCGACCATCGCGCGTTGGCTCACGCCCGACTTTCAGGCCCGGCATCCCGAAGCGGTCGAGCCAATCCGTGAGGCATTTGCGCGCACCCCGCCGGAAGGCTTCGCGATGGCGTGCGAGGCGCTGCGCGACTTCGACCTGCGCGGCAAACACGGCGCGATCCGCGTGCCTACGCTGACGGTGGCCGGACGTCACGATACGGGCACGCCCCCTGCTGCTACGCAGGCAATAGCGGAGGCGATCGAGGGCGCCCGCTTCGAGTTGCTGGATGCCGCGCATCTCGCGCCCGTCGAGCAATCTCACCGTTTTGCCGCGTTGCTTGAATCGTTTCTGGAGCGGCGAGTCTAACCGTCAGGTCCGGAGTTTTTTACTTGCGTCGTCCGGACCCACCCCTTGAATTCCATCCCCCACGCTCCACCTATGTTGCAGAAAAGGGCAGGAGCCCAACGGAAATAAGGAGTGTCGCCATGCAAATGATCTATAACAGCCCTAACTACTGTGTCGTCGAGTTTCCTCCGCAGGAAGGTCAGCTGGCCATGAAGTCGGGCGGCTACGAGATTGTCGACAAGAACATGCAGCGCGAAATCTACATCGACGGTGCAATGGCGGCGCGTTTTCGCGAGCATGTGCAAAAGCTGATCGAAGGCGAGCCGACGCTCGACGAGGTCGACGAATTCCTCGGTCAATTCGACAGCTTGATGCACCAACCCGTTGTTCTGCATTGACCGGAGGGGTTCAGCTGGCGCTCAGGCGACATCAACCGACCGTACCGCGCGGCTTTTGCGGCGGGTTCCATCTTGCGGTCGGCGGCAACGAAAACGGCCCGGCAGGCTTTGGCTTGCCGGGCTATTTTTTATTGCTTCGTTTGTTAGCGCGTTCTGAATTGCTGGCGCGACGCATTCCTATCGGTCGATTTTGCCGGCCGCGCCTCAGACCCGCCTCCCGCTCGCCGGGCGCATCCGTGCGGCAGCAGCTACAATGACAGGCTTTCCGCCAACGCCGGCGCAAGCCCTCGTCCGCCATGACCCAGCCTGCTCAATCCATCACGCCAGTCCGTTCCGAGCCCGCCTATACTCGCGGCGCAGCGCTGCCCGCGCTGCTGAACTCGCGCATCCTCATCCTGGACGGCGCGATGGGCACGATGATCCAGCGCTACAAGCTCGACGAAGCCAGCTATCGCGGCGAACGCTTCAAGGACTACGCGCGCGACATCAAGGGCAACAACGAACTGCTGTCGATCACCCAGCCGCAGATCATCTCGGAGATTCACGAGCAATATCTGGCGGCAGGCGCGGACATCATCGAGACCAACACGTTCGGTGCGACCACGGTCGCGCAGGCCGACTACGGCATGGAGTCGCTCGCCGTCGAGATGAACATCGAATCGGCGAAGCTCGCGCGCGCCGCGTGCGATAAATACGCGACCCCTGACAAGCCGCGCTTCGTCGCCGGCGCAATCGGCCCGACGCCGAAAACCGCCAGCATCTCGCCGGACGTCAACGATCCGGGCGCCCGCAATGTGACCTTCGACGAACTGCACGCCGCGTACTACGAGCAGGCGAAAGCGCTGCTCGACGGCGGCGCGGACCTGTTCCTCGTCGAAACGATCTTCGACACGCTGAACGCGAAGGCCGCGCTGTTCGCGCTCGACGAACTGTTCGAAAACACCGGCGAGCGTCTGCCGATCATGATCTCGGGCACCGTCACCGATGCCTCGGGCCGCATTCTGTCCGGCCAGACCGTCGAGGCCTTCTGGAATTCGCTGCGTCACGCGAAGCCGCTCACGTTCGGCCTGAACTGCGCGCTCGGCGCGGCGCTGATGCGCCCGTATATCGCCGAGCTCGCGAAGCTGTGCGACACCTACGTGTCGTGCTATCCGAACGCTGGTCTGCCGAACCCGATGAGCGACACCGGCTTCGACGAATTGCCCGCCGATACCTCGGGCCTGCTAAAGGAATTCGCCGAAGCGGGACTCGTGAACATCGCTGGCGGCTGCTGCGGCACGACGCCCGAGCACATCGCGGCGATCGCGAAGGCGCTCGCCGAGCTGAAGCCGCGCAAGTGGCCGAGCCAGTATCGCGACGCGGCCTGAGCCGGACTGACGCACTTCACCCCGACGCCCAGCACGCCCCTTAACGCACGCACCCGACTCGCACATACGCTATGACCGATCACACCATGCGCCTTAGCGGCCTCGAGCCGTTCAACGTCACGTCCGGGACGCTCTTCATCAACGTTGGCGAACGCACCAACGTGACCGGCTCGAAAGCGTTCGCGCGAATGATCCTGAACAATCAGTTCGACGAGGCGTTGGCCGTCGCGCGCCAGCAGGTCGAGAACGGCGCGCAGGTCATCGACATCAACATGGACGAGGCGATGCTCGATTCGAAAGCGGCGATGGTGCGCTTCATGAATCTGATCGCGTCGGAGCCGGACATCGCGCGCGTGCCGATCATGATCGACTCGTCGAAGTGGGACGTGATCGAGGCGGGTCTCAAATGCGTGCAGGGCAAGGCGATCGTCAATTCCATCTCGCTGAAGGAAGGCAAGGAGCAGTTCGTTCACCACGCGAAGCTGATTCGCCGCTACGGCGCGGCCAGCGTCGTGATGGCCTTCGACGAACAGGGCCAGGCCGATACGCTCGCGCGCAAGAAGGAAATCTGCCGGCGCTCGTACGAGATCCTCGTCAACGAAGTCGGCTTCCCGCCCGAAGACATCATCTTCGATCCGAACATCTTCGCGATCGCGACCGGCATCGAGGAACACAACAACTACGCAGTCGACTTCATCGAGGCGACGCGCTGGATCAAGCAGAACCTGCCGTACGCGAAGGTGAGCGGCGGCGTGTCGAACGTGTCGTTCTCGTTCCGCGGCAACGACCCGGTGCGCGAGGCGATTCACACCGTGTTCCTCTATCACGCGATCCAGGCGGGGATGGACATGGGTATCGTCAACGCGGGTCAGCTCGGCGTGTATGCCGAGCTCGATCCGGAACTGCGCGAGCGCGTCGAAGACGTCGTGCTGAATCGCCGCGAAGACGGCACCGACCGTCTGCTCGAAATCGCCGACAAGTTCAAGAGCGGCGCCGCGAAGAAGGAAGAGAACCTCGAGTGGCGCAACCAGCCGGTCGAAAAGCGTCTCGCGCACGCGCTCGTGAGCGGCATCACCACGTTCATCGTCGAAGACACCGAGGAAGTGCGCGCGAAGATCGCCGCCGAAGGCGGCCGTCCGATCAACGTGATCGAAGGCCCGCTGATGGACGGCATGAACATCGTCGGCGACCTGTTCGGCCAGGGCAAGATGTTCCTGCCGCAGGTCGTGAAGTCGGCGCGCGTGATGAAGCAGGCGGTCGCGCATCTGATCCCGTTCATCGAGGAAGAAAAGCGCCAGCTCGCGGCGGCCGGCGGCGATGTGCGCGCGAAGGGCAAGATCATCATCGCGACCGTCAAGGGCGATGTGCACGACATCGGCAAGAACATCGTGTCGGTCGTGCTCCAGTGCAACAACTTCGAAGTGGTCAACATGGGCGTGATGGTCCCGTGCAACGAGATCCTCGCTAAGGCGAAGGTCGAGGGCGCGGACATCGTCGGGCTGTCGGGCCTCATTACGCCGAGTCTCGAAGAGATGGCCTACGTCGCGTCGGAAATGCAGCGCGACGACTACTTCCGCGTGAAGAAGATTCCGCTGCTGATCGGCGGCGCGACGACCTCGCGCGTGCACACCGCGGTGAAGATCGCGCCGCAGTACGATGGTCCGGTGGTCTACGTGCCGGACGCATCGCGCTCGGTGTCGGTCGCCTCGAGCCTGCTGTCTGACGAGGGCGCAGCAAAGTACATCGACGAATTGAACGCCGATTACAACCGCATCCGCGATCAGCACGCGAACAAAAAAGCGCAGCCGATGGTCACGCTCGCCGAAGCGCGCGCCAATAAGACGAAGATCGACTGGGCGGGCTATCAGCCGGTCAAGCCGAAGTTCATCGGCCGGCGCGTGTTCAAGAACTTCGATCTGAACGAACTCGCGAACTATATCGACTGGGGTCCGTTTTTCCAGACGTGGGATCTCGCCGGCCCGTATCCGGCGATCCTCAACGACGAGATCGTCGGCGAATCGGCGCGGCGCGTGTTCTCCGACGGCAAGTCGATGCTCGCGCGTCTGATCCAGGGCCGCTGGCTGCAGGCCAACGGCGTGATCACGCTGCTGCCGGCCAACACGGTGAACGACGACGACATCGAAATCTACACGGACGAATCGCGCACCGACGTCGCGCTCACCTGGCGCAATCTGCGTCAACAGAGCGTGCGGCCGGTGGTCGACGGGGTGATGCGACCGAACCGGTCGCTCGCCGACTTCATCGCGCCGAAGGACTCGGGCGTCGCCGACTACATCGGCATGTTCGCGGTGACGGCGGGTCTTGGCGTCGACGTCAAGGAGAAGCAGTTCGAGAAGGATCTCGATGACTACAGCGCGATCATGCTGAAGGCGCTCGCGGACCGGCTCGCCGAAGCGTTCGCCGAAGCGATGCATGCGCGTGTGCGGCGCGACCTGTGGGGCTACGCGAACAGCGAAAACCTGTCCAACGACGAACTGATCGCCGAAAAATACCGCGGCATCCGCCCGGCGCCGGGCTACCCGGCCTGCCCCGATCACCTCGTCAAGCGAGACATGTTCGAGGTGCTGCAGGCGAACGAAATCGGCATGAGCGTGACCGAATCGCTGGCGATGCTGCCGGCGGCGAGCGTGTCGGGCTTCTACCTCGCGCATCCGGACAGCACCTATTTCTCGGTCGGCAAGATCGGCGCGGATCAGCTCGACGACTATGCACAGCGGATGTCGCTCTCGAAAGCGGACGCCGAGCGCGCGTTGGCGCCGTTGCTTTGAGCGTGAAACGACGCGTGGTCCGGCCGTGCGGCCCGGGCCGCGCATGCGCGACTATATCGAGTCCGAAAGACTGAATATTTGGCGCCACGGCAATTTCGGCTTTGTAGACTGAGGCGACTTTCATCCCGTCAGGCGCGGGCACAACGCGCCGGCTCACCGAGATTGCAACCGTCAACGGAGAAAATCGTATGAAGAAGCTGACGCTGTTATTGACCGCTGTTTCACTGGCCGCGGGTGCTTCCGTGGCGCTCGCGCAACCCGCCGCGCCGGGCGGATCGAGCTCGGTCAGTTCCTACTCGCCCCCCACCGAGACGCATGTCAAAAAGGCGAAGAAGCAAAAGATGAAGAAGGGCGCGGCAGCGTCGGCGGCCTCCGAGAGCCAATGAGCGGCACGGCGGATAAAACCTTCTGAATGACAAAGAGCCCGCGTCGAGCGGGCTCTTTTCTTTGGTGCGTCAACAGAGCGCTTACGAAGACTTTCTGAGTCCGGGCCGCGGCGCTCGGAACCCGCCAGAAATCAGATCCCCCAAACGATATCCGCGTTTTCCTTCTGCGCCGCGCGCAGCATGTCGAGGAACGGATACGCGCGCTGCGCGAGACCGGGCGGAATCTCGTGACGATCGCGGCCGTCCTCGCCCTCGTGGAAATGACCCTCGTGCTCGGCGCGCTCCTGCTTGTCGGACGTGATCGCCGCTTCGAGTTTTTCGATGGCCGGGCCCAGTTCGTCGTGAGTAATGACGCCCCGCTGCCCAAGGCGTTTGCCGACAATGCCGACCAGATACTGCGCCAGATTCTCCAGCATCATCACGTCCGGGCAGGCGTGGCACTTGAAAGTAATCAGCATGACTGTTCCCTTTTTCGTTATGTCGGGTGAGCGCACGAGCGTCCCAAGGGCGGCAACTGCGCGCGCCTGACGTGGCGCCGGCAAGGCGCGGCGGCCACACCCCTCGCGGGCAACTCATTGAACATATTAGCACCTGCTAAAATCCGTCTGAACGGAAAAGCACGCCGCCCAGCGCCACGTACGGCGCGGCTCGACGAGCATCGCGCACGCGGGCAACCCGGGGGCGTCGAATCATCGGCCGCAATCCGCATACCGCGCGAGCCTGCGTAACGGCAAGCCGCCGTGCGGAGTCCACCGCGTTGCGCTGCTTGCGTTGCGAGTGGTCGCATCGCCTCGGGGACGCTCTGCCGGCGGCGCAGCCATCAGCGCCGCAAAGCGCGGCCGCGCTTCACGCTTGCGACACCGGCCGCGGCCGGCGCCTCTTCCGCCTTACCGGATTGCCTCACTGGACTTGCAACAAGCATGCTGCCCGCACATAAACACACACTCGAAACACTGCTCGCCGACACGGTGAAGCAGGTCGCGACCGCCACGCAAGGCGCGACCGAAGCCGCTTTCGTCTCGCCCGCCATCGCGCTGGAGCGCCCGAAAGTCGCCGCGCACGGCGACGTCGCGTGCAACGTCGCGATGCAGCTCGCCAAGCCGCTGCGCGCCAATCCGCGCCAGCTCGCGCAACAGATCGTCGATGCGCTGCTCGTCAATCCGCAGGCCAAAGGCCTGATCGAGACCGCCGAAGTGGCGGGTCCCGGCTTCATCAACCTGCGCCTCACGGCCGCGGCCAAGCAAGGCGCGATCGCCGCCGTGTTCGCCGAGAAGGACGCGTACGGCCGCTCGCGGCGCGACGCCGGCAAGCACGTGCTGATCGAGTTCGTGTCGGCCAACCCGACCGGCCCGTTGCACGTCGGCCACGGCCGCCAGGCCGCGCTCGGCGACGCGCTTGCGCACGTGCTCGAGTCGCAGGGCTGGGACGTGCATCGCGAGTTCTACTACAACGACGCCGGCGTCCAGATCCAAACGCTCGCGCTGTCGACTCAGGCACGCGCACGCGGCCTCGCCCCCGGCGACGAAGGCTGGCCCGCGTCGGCCTACAACGGCGAGTACATCGCCGACATCGCGAAGGACTATCTGAACGGCGTCACGGTCGAGGCGAGCGACGGCGAGCCCGTCACCGGCGCGCGCGACGTCGAGGACCTCGAGGCGATCCGCCGCTTCGCCGTCACGTATCTGCGTCGCGAGCAGGACATGGACCTGCAGGCGTTCGGCGTGAAGTTCGACCAGTACTATCTGGAATCGTCGCTTTACACGGAAGGCCGGGTCCAGAAAACCGTCGACGCGCTGATCGCCGCGGGCAAGACCTACGAGCAGGAAGGCGCGCTGTGGCTGCGCACCACCGACGACGGCGACGACAAGGACCGCGTGATGCGCAAGACCGACGGCACCTACACGTACTTCGTGCCGGACGTCGCCTATCACGTCGCGAAGTGGGAGCGCGGCTTCACCAAGGTCATCAACGTGCAGGGCTCGGATCACCACGGCACGATCGCGCGAGTGCGCGCCGGTCTGCAGGGTCTCGGCATCGGCATTCCGAAGGGCTACCCCGACTACATCCTGCACAAGATGGTCACGGTCATGCGCAACGGCGAAGAGGTGAAGATCTCCAAGCGCGCGGGCAGCTACGTGACGGTGCGCGACCTGATCGAATGGTCGGGCGGCGCGACGCCGGGCTCGGAAGCGGCCGTCGATCTGATCGACGAGGAAACCATCCGCCGCGGCCGCGATGCGGTGCGCTTTTTCCTGATCTCGCGCAAGGCGGACACCGAGTTCGTGTTCGACATCGACCTCGCGCTGAAGCAGAACGACGAGAATCCGGTGCACTACGTGCAGTATGCGCACGCGCGCATCTGCTCGGTGATCGCCGAATGCAACGCGCGCTACGGCTTCGACGAGAGCACGCTCGCGAGCGTGGATGTCGCGCCACTCACGAGCGAGCGCGCAATGGCGCTGCTCAACAAGCTCGCCGAATTCCCGGACATGCTGCAGCACGCCGCCGACGAGCTCGCGCCGCACGCGGTCGCGTTCTACTTGCGAGAACTCGCCGGCGAATTTCACTCGTTCTACAATGATCGTGCCGAGCGCGTGCTGGTCGACGATGCGGCCGAACGCAACGCTCGCGTCGCGCTGCTCGCGGCCACGCGCCAGGTGCTGGCCAACGGTCTCGCGACGATCGGCGTCTCCGCTCCCGTCAAGATGTAACTCCTCCAGCGTAATATGCGCGCGGCCGTCGCTATAATCGGCGGCCGTTCCTGGATTCTTTTTGCAGGTGATTCGTACGATGGCAAAACCACGCCGCACAACAAAGCAATCGAAGCAAACCGGGGGCACTTTTCTCGGCATCGTGCTAGGCCTGATCGTCGGCCTGGCGATCGCGGTGGTGGTGGCGCTGTATATCACCCGTGCGCCTACGCCGTTCGTGTCGAAGGTCGCGCCGCCGGCGCCGACCGACAACGGCGCGAGCCAGGCGCAATACGACCCGAACCGTCCGCTGCAAGGCAAGACGCCGGGTCAGCCGGTGCCGCAGGCCGCGCAACCGGCGCCGCCGAACACCGCGCCGGGTCAGACCAACGCGCAGACCCAGTCGGGCATGCTCGAAGAACCGCAGATCGTCGAAGTGCCGCCGTCGGGCGGCAATGCGAATAACAACGGCACGGCGGTCGCACCGAGCCCCGCGCAGGAAAACGGCACCGGCGGCATCGTCGCGCCCGCGCCGGCGAAGAAGCCGCAGACCTCGAGCGCGCCGGCCGCCACTGCGGCAGGCTCGGCGCCGAAGAGCCCGAGCACGACCACCCTGGCCAACGTCAAGCCTGGCTCGGCTGCCGCGCCCGCCCCCGCACCCGCACCGGGCGACGCGAACACCGGCTACTTCCTGCAGGTCGGCGCGTACAAGACCGCCGCCGATGCCGAACAGCAGCGCGCGCGCCTCGCGTTCCAGGGCTTCGAATCGAAGGTCACGCAGCGCGATGCCGGCGGCGTCACGTACTACCGCGTGCGCATCGGGCCGTTCTCGAAGTTCGAGGACATGAATTCGAGCCGTCAGCGTCTGTCGGACGCGGGTGTCGATACCGCCGTGATCCGCTTCACCAAACAATAAATAAACGGTAATGCCGGCTCGCGCGGCGCGTCGAACTATCGGCGCGACGCGCGAGTCACAAGCACGATGGCCGCTTCGACCTGTATTGTGGCGGGCGACCACACCGAATCCCACCAGCGGTGACGGGCCTTTCGCATGGCGTCGCCGCGCTACCGCCTTATCTGGGCCTACACGATATGAAAAAACTGCTGAGCATCCTGTTTCTCTCGCTGGGCCTGATCGTGGCGAGCGCGCATGCGTCGCCGACCGCGCCGGTCGCCGGCAAGGACTACACCGTGCTGGCCACGCCGCAACCTACCGACGTGCCGGCCGGCAAGATCGAAGTCATCGAATTCTTCTGGTACGGCTGCCCGCACTGCAATGAATTCAACCCGTTCCTCGAAGCATGGGTCAAGAAGCAGGCCCCGGACGTCGTGTTCCGCCGCGTGCCGGTCGCCTTCCGCGACGACTTCATCCCGCACTCGAAGATGTTCCACGCGCTCGACGCGCTCGGCCTCGCGAACGAACTGACGCCGAAGGTCTTCAACGAAATCCACGTCAACAAGAACTATCTGCTGACGCCGGAAGACCAGACCAAATTCCTCGCGAAGTTCGGCGTCGATCCGAAGAAGTACATGGAAGCGTATAACTCGTTCTCGACGCAAAGCGCGCTGCAAAAGGACAAGAAACTGCTCGACGGGTTCAAGATCGACGGCGTGCCGACGCTCGCCGTGCAGGGCAAGTATTTGACCGGCCCAGCCGCGACCGGCACCCTGCCGGGCACGATCCAGGTGCTCGACTACCTCGTCTCGCAAGTCCGCGCCAAAAAGATGTAATCACGAGGCGCCGGTATGACCTCTCCACTGAAGGTTTTCATTACCGGCGCTTCGAGCGGCATCGGCCTCGCGCTCGCCGGCGAATATGCACGGCGCGGCGCGATTCTCGGCCTCGCCGCCCGCCGCGGCGACGCGCTCGCCGCGTTCCAGCAGTCCCATCCCCAGAACACCGTCTCGATCTATGCGCTCGACGTGCGCGACGCGGAAGCGCTCGCCGATGCGGCCGCGCGCTTCATCGGCGAGCACGGCCTGCCCGACGTCGTGATCGCCAACGCCGGCATCAGCCGCGGCGCGCTGACCGGTCACGGCGATCTACGCACGTTTCGCGAGGTGATGGACATCAATTACTTCGGGATGGTCGCGACGTTCGAGCCGTTCGCCGCCGCGATGGCCGACACGAAACGCGGCACGCTGGTCGGCATTGCGAGCGTCGCCGGTGTGCGCGGCTTGCCGGGCTCGGGCGCGTACAGCGCGTCGAAATCGGCGGCGCTGAAGTATCTCGAAGCTTTGCGCGTCGAGATGCGGCCGTTCGGCGTCGGTGTCGTGACGATCGCGCCCGGCTATATCCGCACGCCGATGACCGAGCACAATCCGTACAACATGCCGTTCCTGATGGACGCCGACCGCTTCGCGGCGAAGGTCGCGCGGGCGGTCGAACGGCAGACCTCGTTCGCGGTGTTTCCGTGGCAGATGCGCGTGGCCGCGATGTTGCTGCACGCGCTGCCGCGCTGGCTCTACGATCGCGTGTTCGAACGCGCGCCGCGCAAGCCCCGCGCCGCCACCGAGTAAGCCATGCAGCCCCGTGCGGTCGATGCAGCCGGCGTCGCGCACGAATCCGCGGGCGCCGATGCGCGCATCGTGTCGCTGGTGCCGAGCCTCACCGAAACCCTGTTCGCGCTCGGGCTTGAGCGGCAGATCGTCGGGCGCACCGGCTTTTGCGCGCATCCTCGCGACAAGGTCCGCGCGGTGCCGAAGATCGGCGGCACGAAAGACGTCAAAGTCGACGCGATCCGCGCACTGCGCCCCACCCACCTGATCGTCAATATCGACGAAAACGAACGCGACACCGTCGAGCAATTGCGCGCGTTCGTGCCGCACATCGTCGTCACTCATCCGCAGACGCCGCGCGACAATCTCGCGCTGTACGCGCTGCTCGGCGCGATTTTCGGACGTGAAGAAGAAGCGCGGCGCTTGAGCGGCGCGCTCGATGCGCGTCTGCGCGAAGCCGCCGCTCACACCTTCGCCGCGCAGAACGTGCTGTACCTGATCTGGCGCGAACCGTGGATGAGCGTCGCGCGCGACACGTACATCGCCGCGATGCTGCGTCTCGTGAACTGGCACACATTGCCCGACGTGCACGGCGGCAGCGTCGGCGCCACGCGCTACCCCACGCTCGACTTCGACACCGCGCCATGGCTCGCGCAAGTCGAGCGCGTGCTGCTGTCGAGCGAGCCGTACCGCTTCACGGCCGCGCATCGCGATGCGCTCGCGCGCGATCCGCGGTTCACCGGCAAGCGCATCGAGCTGATCGATGGGGAAATGACGTCGTGGTACGGCGTGCGCGCAATCGATGGCATCGGCTACCTGCTGCGCCAGGCCACGGCGGCCTGATGCCGCAACGCAGCCGCGCCGCCCCATATGGATATGTCGATTAAATTGTTGTCGCCATAATGGCCCTTCGATAAGCTTTCGCGAAGGCGCGCCGCCGGCCAGGCCTCGAAGGCAGGCACCTCGGCTTCAGGCCGGGATCGCCCGACCTGTATGGCGGCGCCGGGAACGTATCACAATCGTGGCGACGCGCGCGCCGGGAGCGCTCTCCTGCCCGCTCACGCATCGCCGCCATAAACACAACCAGACGCACTGCCTGACTGCGCTCGTTACCGGAGATCCTATGCGCTTCAATCTGCTCGCAGCCGCCATCCTGCTCACGGCGCCCGCGCTCGCGCTCGCCAAACCGTTGACTGTCTGTACCGAATCGAGCCCCGACGGCTTCGACGTCGTGCAGTTCAATTCGCTCGTCACGACGAATGCATCGGCCGACGTGATCTTCAACTCGCTGGTGTCGTTCGATGAAGCCGCGAAGAAGGTCGTGCCCGCGCTCGCCGACAAGTGGGAAGTGAGCCCCGACGGCCTGACCTACACGTTCCACCTGCGTCCGAACGTGCAGTTCCAGACCACCGACTACTTCAAGCCCACCCGCGCGCTGAATGCCGACGATGTGATCTTCACGTTCGACCGCATGCTCAACGACAGCAATCCGTGGCACAAGGTGGCGGGCGCGAGCGGCTTCCCGCACGCGCAATCGATGGGGCTGCCGAAGCTGATCAAGTCGATCACCAAGGTCGACGACAACACGGTGAAGTTCGAATTGAACGAGCCGAACGCGACGTTCGTGTCGATCCTGTCGATGGGCTTCGCGTCGATCTATTCGGCCGAGTACGCGGACCAGTTGCTGAAGGCCGGCAAGCCGGTCGACCTCAACGCGAAGCCGATCGGCACCGGGCCGTTCGTGCTGAAGAGCTATACGAAAGACGCGGTGATCCGTTATGACGCGAACCCCGCCTACTGGGGGCCGAAGCCGAAGATCGAGCGTCTGATCTACGCGATCACGCCGGACGCAACCGTGCGGGCGCAGAAGGTGAAGGCTGGCGAATGCCAGATCGCACTGTCGCCGAAGCCGCAGGATCTCGCCGACGCGAAGAAGGACAAGTCGCTCGCGATCGTGCAGACGCCCGCGTTCATGACGGCCTTCGTCGCGCTGAACACCCAGCAGAAGCCGCTCGACAACCAGAAGGTGCGCGCCGCGCTGAACATGGCGTTCGACCGCACGACGTATCTGAAGACCGTGTTCGACAACACCGCGACGCCGGCCGTGAACCCGTTTCCGCCGAATACGTGGAGCTACAACCACTCGATCAAGGGCTGGCCGTACGACCCGGCGAAGGCGAAGCAGTTGCTCACCGACGCGGGTTTTCCGAACGGCTTCCAAACGACCATCTGGGTGCGTCCGAACGGCAGCGTGCTGAATCCGAATCCGAAGGCCGGTGCCGAACTGTTGCAGGCCGACTTCGCGAAGATCGGCGTGAAGGCGGACGTCAAGGTGATCGAATGGGGCGAGCTGATCAAGCAGGCGAAGCAAGGCCAGCATGACTCGCTGTTCATGGGATGGGCCGGCGACAACGGCGATCCGGACAACTATCTGTCGCCGCTCTTCAGTTGCAACGCGGTCAAGTCGGGCATCAACTTCGCGCGCTTCTGCGATCAGGATCTCGACAAGCTGATCGCCGACGGCAGAGCAACGTCGGATATCGCCAAGCGCACGAAAGCGTATGAAGCCGCGCAGCAGATCATCCACGATGAAGCGCTGTGGATTCCACTCGGCTATCCGACCGCGGCCGCAATCACGCGTACGAACGTGAGCGGGTATCACGTGAGTCCGTTTGGACGGCAGAACTTTGGGGCGGTGGTGGTGCAGTGATTTTGTGCTGCGGTTGAAACCGGAAAAGAATAAAGCCGACCTTCACGGGTCGGCTTTTTTATGTCCAGCGTTTCCGGCCGATACAGTTCGCCCGTTACTTCACCGCGCTGTCTGCTGCGGCGATTATTGGATCGAACGATACCCCTTCGAGACAATCACGATTACGTTCAGCGAAAGCGAAGGACAAGGTTCCCCACGGCAGAAAAGCTGAATATGCCGTGGTTTCATCCAGTGAATGTCCGCGCGGAGAGTCGGTAATCTTGAGGTTGCTGTAATGCGCACGGACCATCGCGAGCGTGACACATTCGCCGCTCAATCTCCCGAGCGCAAGAAAACCAGGATGCCCTCCAGTGTGCCGGACCCGTAAATCCACATTGCCGATCACGACACCATCTGCCATCTTCGCAGGACCGCCGACATAAAACTGGAATGCGGTATTTTGGATTGACTCTCTGCTGGTATCTCTGCCGACAAGGTGAGTCGCCAGCACGCTTTCGACCTTTTCCTTAGTGAATGGAATTTGCTGCACCAAAGAGTCGATGGTCTGCCACAGTGTCATGTCCGGTTGAGTCATCTGTGAATCCTTTCCATATTGTCCAGCCGCGAGGCTGCATCCGCCAAACCATCCCGCCAGGCACAGTGCTGCAAGCGCCCCGGTCCGATTACCGGAACGCGGAAGTTTTGTAATACCAGCTTCCATAGTAATCTGCGTACCTCTGTCCCGTGTTCGACGTGACTTCGTCGCCGAATGCAGTCCCGATTGCTGCCCTGCAGGCCGCGGCGTTTCCGTCCTGCAAGTACTTGTCGTATGCGGCGTTGTAAGCTGCACTGTTTGCGCCAGCAACGCCAATGTTCGGGCCATGATTGGCAAGAATCTCCCGCTGCGCGCGAATATTGCTCATCGTTGCTGCAGCCTCGTCTTCGAGCCTGCCCTTCACATAGGCCGCCTTTGATGAGACATCCTCGTCATAGGAGTACGCCGCATGTCCGACCTCGTGGGATAAGACTTGCACATATGCGCTTGGGCGGCTGAGGAGATCTCCGTCCAGGGTGATGACCTTGTTGTAGCGATTGGTATATGAGCCCCCATGCGGCTTGCCATTCTCGATCTGCCAACCGGATTCCCCCAAGCCTTTTTATATCAGCCAATAAACCCGGAGACTTGCGAACAAGTCGGTCAATATCTTCGCCGACTTCAGTAGCCATAATGTCAGCTACAGGCGATGGCGCAATCGGATTAAGCAAAGCAGGCAGATCAGTACGCGTGATCTCGGCCTTCGCGAATACTTGATTGGGTATGGGCAGATCATCTCTTTGGTGCAGGCGTTTGCATTTCGTCTTGACCTCTTCGATGTGCCATTTGACCTCCAAAGGCGGCGGAACAAATATCAGCTTGCCTTGTTGAAGATACCCAAAGATTGCCCGCGCCACCTCGTGGTCGCTCATCAAGTCAATCCGCAGGTTTATACCGTTCGTTCGGGACAGAAGGTGCCGCAGGCTATGCATATCCGCATTACTCGACCTCCACGGTAGGGAACTTGCCCACGTCACATAATCTTCGTGCGCGGCTTTCAACGCTTGCGCTACTTCGTTGTGCTCCTCGCGCGTCAGGGGTCGCCTGGAGACCAAGCTCCACCAGGAAGCCAGAGAGAATTCCCGCGCCTCCGTTACGTACATAATGCTCCGACTGAAAAACATCAGTACCCCGCAATTTTTCCATTACTAAAGACGAGCTTCGGATCGTAGCATCTGATGCACGATCGCATACCGTCTCAATATATTCTTTACATGTCTTTAAGTTTCGCTATGCGTTCGATAAAGCTGATCTGTTTCGCCCTGGCCGCCTGCCTGCCAACAATGGTGCTTGCAGCCTCAGCGGTTCCCGTCGCAAGCGAGCGGGCCTTGCGCGAGGAATGCAGCGCGTTCTCGCAAGCGGGGATGCGGGACTGTCTGGCAGAAAAAGCAGAGGCGAGTAAGAAGACCCTCAGACGAGCCGAGGGGAAGATGGCTGGCACCCTCGCCAGATGGGATGAAGACGACAAGTACGTCAACCAGGCCAGGGCAAAACTCGCCGCATCAAACAGAAAATTCGCTCTGTACCGTGAGTCTCAATGCGACTTCGCAGCTTCGCTGACCGGTGGTGCAGCCGGCAATGCGCACGAAATCAGCCGTTTAGCTTGCGTTTTCGAACTCAACAACCGGCGTGCCGAGCAACTACGCAACGCTGCATCTGACATGCCTTGAAGTAATTCGCATGAGAGGACACCCAGCATCGTTGCGCCGCTCAGTGCCTTTGCCCAGCGCGGACCTATTCGTCCGCGCTTCTCCACCCGCAGCAAACGGCCGAGATCACACCGCCGCGAACCGGATCACCCCATCCGCATCCTGCGTCCGCTTCAATTCCCCCGCCCGCCACAGCAGATGCAAATGCGCGAGCGCCTCACCCATCGCGAACGTCATCTGATGGATATCGAGTTGGCGCTTGAACATCAGCGGCACAATATCGGCGGCGCTGCGCGGCTTTTCCGCGCACGCTTCGCGCACTTCGGCGAGCCGCGCATCGTGATGCTCGCGCAGTTGCTGAATGCGCGTGCGCACGCCGCGAAACGGCTTGCCATGCGACGGCAGCACGAGCGTGTCTTCAGGCATCGTCTCGTAACGACCGAGCGACTCCAGATATAGTTCGAGCGGCGAGCCCTCAGGCTCGATATCGAACACCGACACGTTGGTCGAAATGCGCGGCAGCACCATATCGCCCGAAATCAGCGTGCCGGTTTCCGCACAGTGCAGCGCACAGTGTTCCGGCGAGTGGCCAAAGCCTGTCACCACGCGCCACGTCCTGCCGCCGATTCTCACGTCCTCGGCTTCACGCAATCGGCGGTATTGCCCCGGAATCGCCGGCACGAGGCTCGAGTAATAGCTCGTGCGATTGCGCAGCTTGTCGAGCGATTCGGCGTCGTTCAGACCATGCCGCGCGAAGTGTCGCGCCGCGGCCTCGCCGCCCGCGTTCGAACCGTCGCCCGTCGCCATTACGCGCGCCTGCATGTATTCGCCGAGCGTCATCCACAGCCGCGCGTCCCACCGCTTTTTCTCGCCGCCGCTGCACACCCAGTGCGCGAGGCCGATGTGGTCCGGATGGCAATGCGTGACGATCACGCGCAGCACCGGCAGCCCGTCGAGCGCCGAGTCGAACACGCTCTCCCAATTCGCCTTGATCGTGTCCGACGTAATGCCGCAGTCGACCACGGTCCAGCCTTGCTGACCGTCGATCTCATCGCGCAGCAGCCACAGGTTGATATGGTCGAGCGCAAACGGCAGCGGCATGCGCAGCCAAAGCACGCCGGGCGCGACTTCCATCGTGCGGCCCGAGTCGGGCATCGTGTCGTTGAACGGGTATTGGAGTTGGTGTTCGAGTGAATTCATGGGGACTGTCTTCCTCCGACGACTCTCCGGCAGGGCCACGTATGCGATGCCGGTCGGCCTGGTTGTAGTTGCGTTCCGCTCAGGTTGACGATAACGTAAACGTCGATTCTATCGTCCAATCCGGTTTTGTGCCGGCCAAGCGGCCACGAGATGTCCCGATGAATACGCAATACACGATCACCGAACTCGCGCGCGAATTCGACGTCACGCCACGCGCAATCCGCTTCTACGAAGACCAGGGTTTACTCTCGCCGAGCCGCGAGGGTTCGAGCGGCTTGCGACGTGTCTATTCCGGCCGCGACCGCACGCGATTGAAACTCACGCTGCGCGGCAAGCGGCTTGGCTTCACGCTGTCGGAGATCCGTGACCTGCTCGACGTCTATGAGTCACCGACCGACACCGTGCCGCAATTGCACGCGTTTCTCGCGACGGTCGCGCGTCACCGCGAAGTGCTCGAACGTCAGCGCGAAGATCTCGACGCGACGCTCGAAGATCTCGCGCAGTACGAAGCGCAGGCGCGCGCGTTGCTCGATGGCACGAGGCACGACGCGAAACCTGCCTGAAGCTGCCTGACTCTGACCGGCGTTTGCGGAGCGCGCGTGATGAATCACTTCCCCAAACTGTTATCGTCGCAAATCGGTTTCGACGTCGCGCAGACGATGCTCGAAGGGTTCGACCGTCACTACCGGATCTTTCGCGACGCGGCGATCCATGCGAAGACGCTGTTCGAAGCCGGCGACTGGCACGGCCTGCAAAAGCTCGCGCGCGACCGCATCGCGTCGTACGACGATCGCGTGCAGGAATGCGTGCACCTGCTCGAAGACGAATACGACGCGGAGAACATCGACAGCGAAGTGTGGCAGCAGATCAAGCTGCACTACATCGGTCTTCTGACCACGCACCGTCAGCCCGAATGCGCGGAAACCTTCTTTAATTCGGTTTCCTGCAAGATCCTGCACCGCTCGTACTTCAACAACGATTTCATTTTCGTGCGCCCGGCGATTTCGACCGAATACATCGAGAACGACGAACCGGCCGCGAAGCCGACCTATCGCGCGTATTACCCCGGCACGGACGGACTTGCCGCAACGCTGGAGCGGGTCGTCACGAACTTCCAGCTCGATCCGCCGTTCGAGGATCTGACACGCGACGTCGCCTGTGCGGTGCAGTCGATTCGCGAAGCGTTCGGCGTGTTCGACGAAGCGGCGAATTTCCAGATTCACGTGCTGTCGTCGCTGTTTTATCGCAACAAGGCTGCGTATATCGTCGGGCGGATCATCAACGGCGACACGCTGCTGCCGTTCGCGGTGCCGCTGCGTCACGTGAAACCGGGCGTGCTCGCGCTGGACACCGTGCTGCTCAAGCGCGAGCAGTTGCTGATCATCTTCAGCTTCTCGCACTCGTATTTTCTGGTCGACATGGAAGTGCCGTCCGCGTATGTCGAGTTTCTGCGCACGGTGATGCCGGCCAAGCCGAAGGCGGAAATCTATACGTCGTTGGGTCTGCAGAAGCAGGGCAAGAATCTGTTGTATCGCGATCTGCTGCATCACCTCAAGCATTCGAGCGACCGCTTCATCGTCGCGCCCGGCATCAAGGGTCTCGTGATGCTCGTGTTCACGTTGCCGTCGTTCCCCTACGTGTTCAAGCTGATCAAGGACAACTTTCCGCCGCCGAAGGAAACCACGCGAGCGCAGATCCAGCAGAAGTATCTGCTCGTCAAACGTCACGACCGGCTCGGCCGCATGGCCGACACGCTCGAATATTCGAGCGTCGCGCTGCCGCTCGCGCGGCTCGACGAAACGCTGTTGCGCGAACTCGAGAAGGAAGTGCCGTCGCTGATCGAATACGACGGCGAGAACCTCGTGATTCGCCACATGTACATCGAGCGACGCATGATCCCGCTCAATCTGTTCCTGCAGAACGGCAACGACGACGACATCGAGCACGGCATCAAGGAATACGGCAACGCGGTGAAGGAGCTGATCCAGGCGAACATCTTCCCCGGCGACATGCTGTACAAGAACTTCGGCGTGACGCGGCATGGCCGTGTCGTGTTCTACGACTACGACGAGATCGAATACCTGACCGACTGCAACGTGCGCGCGGTGCCGGCGCCGCGCAACGAGCAAGACGAAATGTCGGACGAGCCGTGGTACCCGGTCGGTCCGCACGATATTTTCCCGGAGACGTACGGCACGTTCCTGCTTGGCGATCCGCGTGTGCGCCGCTCGTTCATGCGGCATCACGCGGATTTCTTCGAGCCCCAGCTGTGGCAGCGATACAAGGATTTTCTGTTGAAGGGCGAGTTGCCCGATTTTTTTCCGTACGACCAGAGCGTGCGCTTCTGCGTGCGTTATCCGGAGCGGTTCGCCGACGCAGCCGATGCAGAGGCGAACCAGCCGAATGTGCGCGTGGCTTGATGAATCTCACGAGGATTCGCAGCAGGCCACGCGCGGCGGTAGCCATCCAAGCTATGACCAAGGAGCTCAAACATGAGTGACGCAATTCAAAGTGGTATCCATGCCGATCCGATCGTGATCGTCAGCGCGGCGCGCACGCCGATGGCCGGCTTTCAGGGCGACTTCGCGTCGCTGAGCGCGCCACAACTCGGCGCGGTCGCGATCAAGGCGGCCGTCGGGCGCGCGGGTCTGAAGCCCGAGCAGATCGACGAAGCGGTGATGGGCTGCGTGCTGCCCGCCGGCCTCGGCCAGGCGCCCGCGCGCCAGGCCGCGCTCGGCGCGGGTCTGCCGCTCGCCACCGGCTGCACGACGGTCAACAAGATGTGCGGCTCCGGCATGCGCGCGGCGATGTTCGCGCACGACATGCTGGCCGCGGGCTCGCTCGACGTGATCGTCGCGGGCGGCATGGAAAGCATGACGAACGCCCCGTATCTGTTGCCGAAAGCGCGCGGCGGCATGCGCATGGGCCACGGCCAGGTAATCGACCATATGTTCTACGACGGCCTCGAAGACGCGTACGACAAAGGCCGTCTGATGGGCACGTTCGCCGAGGAATGCGCGGCGTCGTTCGACTTCACGCGCGAGGCGCAGGACGCGTTTGCGGTCGAGTCGCTGAACCGCGCGAAGCGCGCGAACGAGGACGGCTCGTTCGACTGGGAAATCGCGCCGGTTACGGTGGCGGCCCGCAAGGGCGACGTCACGATCGCGCGCGACGAACAGCCGTTCAAGGCCAACCTCGACAAGATCCCCACGCTGAAGCCCGCGTTCAGCAAGACCGGCACCGTGACGGCGGCGAACTCGTCGTCGATCTCGGACGGCGCGGCCGCGCTCGTGATGATGCGCGAGTCGACCGCGAAGCGGCTCGGCGTGACACCGCTCGCGCGCGTCGTCGGTCATTCGACGTTCGCGCAGGAGCCCGCGAAGTTCACCACCGCGCCGGTCGGCGCGATCCGCAAGCTGTTCGGCAAGAACGGCTGGCGCGCCGGCGACGTCGATCTGTACGAGATCAACGAAGCATTCGCGGTCGTCACGATGGCCGCGATGAAAGAGCACGATTTGCCGCACAACAAGGTCAACGTGAACGGCGGTGCGTGCGCGTTAGGCCATCCGATCGGCGCCTCGGGCGCGCGCATCCTGGTTACGCTCATCGGCGCGCTGAAGAATCGCGGTCTGAAGCGCGGCGTCGCGACGCTGTGTATCGGCGGCGGCGAGGCGACCGCGATGGGTATCGAACTGATCTGAAGCGTTGACCAAACTTCGAGGAATACGATGAAAACAGTGTTGATCGTCGGTGCGTCGCGTGGCATCGGCCAGGAATTCGTGCGGCAGTACAGAAAGAGCGGCTGGCGCGTGCTCGCGACCGCGCGCGACGGCGCAGCGCTCGACGCGCTCAACGAACTCGGTGCGGAAACCTTCATGCTCGACGTCACCGCGCCCGAAGAGATCGCAGCGCTCGGCTGGAAGCTCGACGGCGAACGGCTCGACGTCGCGATCGTGGTGTCGGGCGTGTACGGTCCGCGCACCGAAGGCATCGAGACGATCACCGCCGAAGACTTCGATCACGTGATGCACACGAACGTGCGCGGCCCGATGCAGCTGCTGCCGATCCTGCTGCCGCTCGTCGAGGAAACGGACGGCGTGCTCGCGGTGATTTCGAGCCGCATGGGCAGCATCGCCGAAGCGAGCGGCACGACGGGCTGGCTGTATCGCACCAGCAAGGCGGCGCTGAACGCCGTGCTGAAGCTCGCGTCGCTCGACGCGCAACGCGCGACCTGCGTGTCGCTGCATCCCGGCTGGGTGCGCACCGACATGGGTGGCGCGCAGGCCGCGCTCGATCCGGCGCGCAGCGTCGCGGGCATGCGCGAGGTGCTGGCGCAGGCGGCGGCATCGCGCGACGCGTTCCACGGCCGCTTCGTTCAGCACGACGGTACGCAGCTCGACTGGTAGACGACCAGGTTGCATCGGATCATCGGCTCGGAGACACACTCATGGTGCTTGACCAGGATCACCTGATGGTGCGCGACGCACTGCGCACCTTCGTGCGCGAAGCGATCACGCCATACGCGGCGCAATGGGATCGCGAACGCACCTTTCCGCGCGACGTGCACCGGCAGCTCGCCGAGCTCGGCGCCTATGGCGCGCTGGTGCCCGACGCGTATGGCGGCGCCGGCATGGACGCGCTCGCGCTCGCGCTGATCCTCGAAGAAATCGCGGCGGGTGATGGCGGCACGTCGACCGCGATCTCGGTGAACAACTGCCCGGTGTGCAGCATCCTGCTCACCTATGGCAACGACGCGCAGAAGCGCGACTGGCTCACGCCGCTCGCGCGCGGCCAGATGCTCGGCGCGTTCTGCCTGACCGAGCCGCAAGCGGGCTCGGATGCGTCGGCGCTGCGCACCACCGCGACGCGCGACGGCGACGCGTACGTGCTGAACGGCGTCAAGCAGTTCATTACGAGCGGCAAGAACGGCGACGTCGCGATCGTGATGGCCGTCACCGACAAGACCGCCAGCAAGCGCGGCATCAGCGCGTTCATCGTGCCCACCAGCACGCCGGGCTATGTGGTCGCGCGGGTCGAGGACAAGCTCGGTCAGCATTCGTCGGACACCGCGCAGATCGTGTTCGAGGACTGCCGTGTGCCGGCCGCGAACCTGATCGGCGCGGAAGGCGAAGGCTACCGGATCGCGCTATCGGGGCTCGAAGGCGGGCGCATCGGCATCGCCGCGCAAAGCGTCGGCATGGCGCGCGCCGCGTTCGAAGCGGCGCTGACTTACGCAAAAGAACGCGAGAGCTTCGGCGCGCCGCTGTTCTCGCACCAGGCGGTGCAGTTCCGTCTCGCCGACATGGCCACACAACTCGAAGCCGCGCGTCAATTGATCTGGCACGCGGCGTCGCTGAAGGACGCGGGCCAGCCGTGCCTGACCGAAGCCGCGATGGCCAAACTGTTCGCTTCCGAAGCGGCCGAGCGCATCTGCTCGGCCGCGTTGCAGATTCACGGCGGCTACGGCTATCTCACCGACTTCCCGGTCGAGCGGATTTACCGTGACGTGCGCGTGTGTCAGATCTACGAAGGTACGAGCGATATCCAGAAGATCCTGATCGCTCGCGCGCTCAACTGAAATTTCAATGAATAAGCCATTATTGTCACTGCAAAGACCTGTCGACTGTCCATGCGGCGGCGCCGCGCCTGATGCACGCGGAGGCACCGCGACCAAAGCCCCGCGTTTCGCGCAATGCTGCGGCCGCTATATCGACGGCGGCGAAGCGGCGCCGCGCGCGCTCGAACTGATGCGCTCGCGCTATAGCGCGTACGTGCTCGGCGCAACCGACTACCTGCGCGCGACGTGGGACCCCCGCACCTGCCCCGCCGCTCTCGACGTCGATCCCGCCCCACCCGACGCGCCGCGGTGGCTCGGACTGCAGATCAAAGCGTTCGCCGAAAGCGATGCCGATCACGCGACCGTCGAATTCATCGCCCGCTACAAAGTGGGCGGACGTGCGCATCGGTTGCATGAATTGAGCCGCTTCCTGCGTGGCAATGATGGCCGCTGGCGTTATGTCGATGGCGACGTCGATGAGTAGCAAGCACTGATTAAGTAACCGCTGCATTACGCATCGCAGCTTTCTCATGTCTTTCGTTCGCTCTCTACAAAACTCATAAAAGGCCCTCTGACAGGGCCTTTTTTTCGATCCACTCGCGCTGGGTTCTTCGTTGGCCTCGCACCACAGCACTTACAGACCTTTACCCGGCGCTTCCCGCCACCTGTCCCCGGCCCTTGCCTGGCAAGGCTTTGAGGCCTCATTCGGCATGCAGCAATTTTTTCGTCGCGGGTTCTCCTTGATTGCACAAAACAAAATTGTCGTGCCAGGATGAGTCCGTAGTTTCATGACGTCACATTGCGAGAGCGGGTCACACCCGTTCCGCAAGATGCAAAGGAAGCCTGACCGGCCGCTGATCGAAAGCGCGCCGCGCAGACTCCGGCAGCATCGAGTGACGCTCATCCTCGGCGCGTGGGGTCGCGTCGGCCGTTGGGTTCATCCCGTGCGATCTCGATTTGCGTGCGTGCGCTTTGCGCACTACGCACGCAAGTGAGTCTGTTTGTGTCGAAAACGCGGACGAAAGCTGAACGTCAGCAGCGTTTTTGGCAACCGGACAGCACGGAGTTCAGGACAGGTCTTTCAAGCAGGTGCGTCAATGGTGTTGAGCAAGGTTCTGACGAAGTGTGCGGCGATCTGCGCCGCGACCACGTGTGCAGTCGCGATCGCGCACGCCGATCCGCTCGCCTACTCGTCGCTTTCGGCACACAACGCAACGCCGTCCAGCGACACCCAGGGACCGCTGTCGCGTGCCCGCGTGCCGCGCCTCGCGCTCGACGACGACGTCTACCTGCCCACCGCTCACCTGAACGAAAAGATCATCCGCGTGCCGGTCGACGCCGCCGGCACTGTCACGCTGGAAACCACGATCTATAAGCCGGACGGCCCCGGCCCGTTCCCGATGATCGTGTTCAACCACGGCAAGATTCCGGGCGATCCGCGCACACAGGAACGCAGCGACCCGCTGCCGTTCGCGCGCGAATTCGTACGCCGCGGCTACGTGGTCGTCGCGCCGAACCGCCAGGGCTTCGGCCACTCGGGCGGCGTGTACGAGCAGGACGGCTGCGACGTCCAACGCAATGGCCTCGGCCAGGCCGGCGACGTTGCCGCGACGATCGATTACATGTCGAAGCAACCTTATGTCGACGCGACGCACATCGCGGTGGCAGGCACCTCGCATGGCGGCCTCGCGACGATTGCGTACGGCACCGAAGCGGCGCCCGGCGTGCGCGCGCTGATCAATTTCTCGGGCGGCCTGCGCCAGGACGCCTGCGAGGACTGGCAAGGCAATCTGACGCGCGCATTCGGCGCGTATGGCGAGAAGACCACGGTGCCGTCGCTGTGGCTCTATGGCGATAACGATTCGGTGTGGAACGCGCCGCTCGTCGCCGGCATGTACGCCGCGTATGGCGCGCATGGCGCGAGCGTGAAGATGGTCGACTTCGGCAAGTACAAGAACGACGCGCATCGGCTGGTCGGTGATCGCGACGGCGTGCGCGTGTGGTGGCCGGCCGTCGAAGCGTTCCTCGCGCGCGCCGGCATGCCGACGGCCGTGCAGTATCACGTCGCCGATCCGGCCGCGCCGAAGGCAACCGGCTTCGCCGCGCTCGACGCGGTCGACGCGGTGCCGTTCCTCGACAACGAGGGCCGCAATGGCTATCGCAACTTCCTGCATCAGTATCCGAGCCGCGCATTCGCGGTGTCGGATTCGGGCGCGTGGTCGTGGGCCGAGGGTGGCGACGATCCGATGTCGGTAGCGGTGGCGAATTGCCAGAAGCAGAGCTCCGATCCGTGCCGGCTGTATGCGGTCGATAACTCGGTCGTGTGGGGCAATCAGAACTCGCAGACGGCGGATGCGGGGGATGCCGATGCGAATAGCCGTAAAGCGATTGCGAGCCGGGAGTGAGGTACGCATAGCATCCCCGGATTCGAGTCCGGTTCTGACGTGTCGAAGGCCTGCTGATTCAGCAGGCCTTTTTGCATTCGGGCCGCCGTTGCACGATGAGAGCTACGAGCGTTCGCGCGGCGCGCATGTGCAAAAGCACCTCTTCACCACAAATTCTCGCCAGTAATAGCCGATTACTTTGACGTCGCTATCTCCGTCGATTGGCGAGCTTCGATCCCGAAGTCGAACGAGCTGCATCGAACAGCGGCAAACCTCGACGCCAGCGCGAAAAACGTGCGTTTCGCACCTGATGCGCGCGGCGAAATAAACCGCTAATCTCGACCCCGCGCACTCGCCAAGGCTCGCTCCCCGCGACCGGAATAGGTCTGCGGAAAAACGAAAACGCCTTTCAAAAAGGGACTGGAATCACCCTCACGCGTGCGTGGCAAAAAAGCACCTCGGAGTACCTCTTTGGAAAATTCAGCAGCCCCCACGGTCGCCCCTGAAGATTGGGTCGCCCGCAGCCTTCGCGCGGTATGGCATCCGTGCACGCAGATGAAGCACCACGAACGTCTGCCGCTGATCCCCGTCGCGCGCGGTCAAGGCGCATGGCTATACGATCGCGCGGGTCATCGCTATCTCGACGCGATCAGTTCGTGGTGGGTCAATCTGTTCGGTCACGCGAACCCGCGCATCAACGCGGCGCTGAAAGATCAGCTCGATACGCTCGAACACGCGATGCTCGCCGGCTGCACGCACGAGCCCGCCGTCGCGCTCGCCGAACGTCTGCACGCGTTGACCGGCAACACGCTCGGCCACGCGTTCTTCGCATCGGATGGCGCGTCAGCGGTCGAGATCGCGCTGAAGATGAGCTTTCACAGCTGGCGCAACCGGGGCTACGCCGACAAGCAGGAATTCGTCTGCGTTGCCAACAGCTACCACGGCGAGACGATCGGCGCACTCGGCGTGACCGACGTCGCGCTGTTCAAGGACGCGTACGATCCGCTGATCCGTCACGCGCATGTCGTCGCGTCGCCCGATGCGCGGCTCGCGCAAGCGGGCGAAACCGCCGCCGACGTCGCGCGCCGCGCGCTCGACAATGTGCGCGCGCTGTTCGAGGCGCGCGCGAACCGCATCGCCGCGCTGATCGTCGAGCCGCTCGTGCAGTGCGCGGCCGGCATGGCGATGCACGACGCGTCGTACGTCGCCGGATTGCGCGCGCTGTGCGACCAGTACGGCGTGCATCTGATCGCCGACGAAATCGCGGTCGGCTGTGGCCGCACCGGCACGTTCTTCGCGTGCGAACAAGCAGGCGTGTGGCCCGACTTCCTGTGTCTGTCGAAAGGCATCAGCGGTGGCTATCTGCCGCTGTCGATCGTGCTGTCGCGCGACGAGATCTTCGCGGCCTTCTATCACGACGACACCGCCCGCGGCTTCCTGCACTCGCATTCCTACACCGGCAATCCGCTCGCGTGCCGCGCCGCGCTCGCTACGCTCGATCTGTTCGCGAGCGACGACGTGCTCGCCACCAACACCCGCAAATCGGCAAAGCTCGAGGCCGCGCTCGCGCCGCTCGCCGAGCACGCGCAGGTACGCAATCTGCGTCAGCGCGGCACGATTTTCGCGTTCGATGCGGTGATCGACGATCCTCAGCGAGCCAAAACATTCTCGCGCCGCTTCTTCGAAAACGCGCTCCAACGCGAGCTACTGTTGCGCCCGATCGGCACCACCGTGTACCTGATGCCACCGTACATTCTCGACGACGAAGAACTCGCGCTGCTCGCCGCGCGCACACGCGACACTTTCGACGCCACGCTCGCGGAGGCCCGCTGATGCATCTGCTCGACACACTCGCCGAAGGCCTGAAGGAAATCGACGCACGCGGCCTGCGTCGCCGCCGCCGCACCGCGGACACACCCTGCGCCGCGCACATGACGGTCGACGGCCGTGAAATGATCGGCTTCGCGAGCAACGACTACCTGGGCCTCGCCGCGCATCCGCAGTTGATCGAGGCGATCGCCGAAGGCGCGCGGCTATATGGCGCGGGCAGCGGCGGCTCGCATCTGCTCGGCGGTCATTCGCGCGCGCATGCGCAGTTGGAAGACGATCTCGCGGCATTCGCGGGCGGCTTCGTCGACGATGCCCGCGCGTTGTACTTCAGCACCGGCTATATGGCGAATCTCGCGACGCTGACCGCGCTCGCGGGCCGCGGCACGACGCTGTTCTCCGATGCGCTCAATCACGCATCGCTGATCGACGGTGCGCGGCTGTCGCGCGCCGATGTGCAGATCTATCCGCACTGCGACATGGATGCGTTGAGCGCGATGCTCGAAGCGTCCGAAGCGGACGTCAAGGTGATCGTCTCCGACACGGTGTTCAGCATGGACGGCGACATCGCGCCGCTGCCCCGTTTGCTCGAACTCGCGGAGCGGCACGGCGCGTGGCTGATCGTCGACGATGCGCACGGCTTCGGCGTGCTCGGTCCGCAAGGCCGCGGCGCGATCGCGCAAGCCGCGCTGCGCTCGCCGCATCTGATCTCGATCGGCACGCTCGGCAAGGCGGCGGGCGTTTCCGGCGCGTTCGTGGCCGCGCACGCAACCGTGATCGAATGGCTCGTGCAGCGCGCGCGTCCGTATATCTTCACGACCGCGTCGGTGCCGGCGGCCGCGCATGCCGTGTCGGCGAGCCTGCGCATCATCGGCGGCGATGAAGGCGATGCGCGCCGCGCGCATCTGCAGCAACTGATCGAGCGCACCCGCGCGATGCTGAAGGCGACACCGTGGCTGCCCGTCGATTCGCATACGGCCGTTCAACCGCTGATCATCGGCGCGAACGACGCGACGCTCGACATCGCCGCGTCGCTCGATCGCGCCGGGCTGTGGGTGCCCGCGATCCGTCCGCCGACCGTGCCGACCGGCACGTCGCGCCTGCGCATCTCGCTGTCGGCCGCGCACTCGCATGCGGATCTCGACCGGCTCGAAGCCGCCTTGAAACAAGTCGGAGCGCGCGCCGCATGAGCAACCTGAATAACGATGGCGGCGCACTGTCGCTGTTCGTCACCGGCACCGATACGGAAATCGGCAAGACCTTCGTGTCGTCGGCGCTATTGCGCGGCTTCGTGCGCGAAGGTCTGCGAGCGGCCGCGATGAAGCCGATCGCGGCGGGCGCGTTCGAAGTGAACGGCGTGCTGCACAACGAAGACGCCGATCAACTCGATGCCGCGTCGAGCGTGCTGCTGCCGCGCGCGATGCGCACGCCGTATCTGCTGAAGGAACCGGCCGCGCCGCACATCGCTGCGGCGCTGGAAAACGTCTCGTTCGATCTCGACCACATCGTCGCGTGCCATCGCCAAGCGCTCAAGCTCGCCGAGGTCGTCGTCGTCGAAGGTGTCGGCGGATTTCGCGTGCCGTTGACCGCGACGCAGGACACCGCCGATCTCGCCGTCGCGCTGAAGCTGCCGGTGGTGCTGGTGGTCGGCATGCGGCTCGGCTGCATCAGCCATGCACTGCTGAGCGCCGAAGCGATCGCCGCGCGCGGTCTCACGCTCGCGGGCTGGGTCGCCAATCGCATCGCCCCGGATATGACCTTCGCCGACGAAAACATCGCGTCGATTCGCGCGCATCTCGCGCAAGCGTACGACGCACCGCTGCTCGGAATCGTGCCGCATATCAGCCCGCTGTCGCCGGAACTTGCGGCCGAACAGCTCGACATTCGTCGGCTTCTGCAAACGCTGCGCCAATTGCGCGCGGCATAGCGCTGCCCAGCAGCGCCGAACCCCATTTCATCCGTACACGAGGATCGATCACATGACACAACTGAACATCGCAGCGGGCAGCGCCGACACGAGCGCCGCCGCCACTGAAGCGAAGCCGCTCGCGCGCTGGCGCGTCGCCGATATCGTCGCGTTGTACGAATTGCCGTTCAACGACCTGCTGTTTCGCGCGCAGCAAACGCATCGCGAGCATTTCGACGCGAATGCGGTGCAGCTGTCGACGCTGCTGTCGATCAAGACCGGCGGCTGCGAAGAAGATTGCGCGTACTGTCCGCAATCGGTGCATCACGACACCGGTCTCGCGGCCGACAAGCTGATGCCGGTCGACGAAGTGCTCGCCGCAGCGAAACTCGCAAAGGACAACGGCGCGACGCGCTTCTGCATGGGCGCCGCGTGGCGCAATCCGAAGGACCGCCACCTCGAGCCGATCAAGGACATGATCCGCGGCGTGAAGGCGATGGGCCTCGAAACCTGCGTGACGCTCGGCATGCTCGAAACGCATCAGGCACAAGCGCTGCGCGATGCGGGCCTCGACTACTACAACCACAACCTCGATACGTCGCCGGAGTTCTACGGCCAGATCATTTCGACGCGAACCTATCAGGATCGCCTCGACACGCTCGAGCGTGTGCGCGACGCGGGCATCAACGTGTGTTGCGGCGGCATCGTCGGCATGGGCGAATCGCGCCGCGAACGCGCGGGGCTGATCGCGCAGCTCGCGAACATGGAGCCGTATCCGGAATCGGTGCCGATCAACAATCTGGTGCAGGTGCAAGGCACGCCGCTGACCGGCACCGAACCGATCGATCCGTTCGAATTCGTGCGCACGATCACGATTGCGCGCATCACGATGCCGCGCGCGATGGTGCGTCTATCGGCCGGCCGCGAACAGATGGATGAGGCGTTGCAGGCGATGTGCTTCCTCGCGGGCGCGAATTCGATTTTCTACGGCGACCAGTTGCTGACCACGAGCAACCCGCAGGCGGAAGCGGACCGCAAGCTGCTCGCGCGGCTGGGCATTCGCGCTGACGCTGCGCAGCAGATGCCGGTCGAGCAGAGTGGCTGCGAGCATGGGTGTGCGCATGGGCATGGGGATCACGGCGCGGCGAATTGAGTCGCGGAGTCGCTGCATCGGTAACTCGCATGCGCTAAGCGTGCGGGAATAAAAAAGGCTGCCTCGTTTTGCGAGGCAGCCTTTTCTTTTTACGCTAAACGCGAAGCTTATTTCCGATCAACAATAATCTGATCGAACGTCCCCCCATCGGAGAAGTGCGTGTCCTGCGCCTTCTGCCAGCTGCCGAACATCTGCTCGACCGTGAACGTCTTGATCGGCTTGAACTCGGCCGCGTGCTTCGCGAAGACGTTCTTGTCGCGCGGACGCAGATGATGCTGCGCGATGATCTCCTGCGCGGCCGGCGACCACAGATAGTCGAGATATGCCTGCGCTTGCTTGCGCGTGCCACGCTTGTCGACGACCTTATCGACGAGCGACACCGGCGGCGCCGCGAGCAGACTCAGCGACGGATACACCGCTTCATAGCTGCCCGCGCCGACACCCGTATCGATCAGCGACACTTCGTTCTCGAACGTGACGAGCACATCGCCGATACCGCGCTGCGTGAACGTCGTCGTCGCTCCTCGACCGCCGGTGTCGAGCACCGGCACGTTGCGGAAGATCGCCTTCACGAAGTCGAGCGCCTGCGCATCGGTGCCGCCGTTCTGCTTGCGATAACCCCATGCGGCGAGATACGTATAACGTCCGTTGCCCGACGTCTTCGGATTCGCGATCACCGCCTGGATGCCCGGCTTCGCGAGATCGTCCCAGTCCTTGATGTGCTTCGGGTTGCCCTTGCGCACGAGGAACACCATCGTCGTCGTGTAGGGCGCGCTATCGTCCGGCAGACGCGCGCGCCAGTTGGCCGGGACCAGGTGGCCCTTTTCGGCGAGCAGGTCGATGTCGTTCGGCTGATTCATCGTCACCACGTCGGCCTGCAGCCCCTGCAGCACCGACAGCGCCTGCGCGCTCGACGCGCCGTGCGACTGCCGCAGCGACACCGTCTCGCCGCTCTTCTGCTTGTAGTCCGCGATGAAGCCCGCGTTGATGTCCTTGTACAGCTCGCGCGTCACGTCGTACGACACGTTCAGTAGCGACGTATCCGCATGCGCCGTCGAGACGCCGCCGAACGCGAGCGCAATCAGTGTGAAGCCAGCCGTGACGCCCGCTTTGAACCGGCTTGATGTCCCCGTGATGCCCTTCATTGTTTCCCCGTCGTCGATGATAAAACCTGTAGCCGCGCATACGCGGCGTGACTCGGGATTCTAACGGATTGCTTACCTCGCGCGCGCCGCAGCGGGGTGCTCACAAAAGCGCATGCTGCGCGGTATCGATCGCCTCCTCGCGAAAGCGCAGCGGCGCCGCGCAATGCACGAGCGTATCGATGAAGTACTTCGCGCGCGGCCACGGACCGAAGCCCGCTGCCGTGTTGATATGCCCCGCATCGCCGAGATTGACGAACGCGCTGCCGAAACGCTGCGCGAGATCGCGCGCGTCGGCGAGCGTCATCCACGGGTCGGTTTCGCTGCCGATCAGGATCGACGGTACGCCCACACGTCGCGCGTCGAACGGTCCCGCGAAGTCGAACTTGCGCGGACTCGCGGGCGCGACGAACAGCACGCCGACCACGTCGCTGGCGAGCGCGCCCTGCTGCAACGCATGCGCAGTCGCAAGGCAGCCGAAGCTGTGCGCGGCCAGCACGAACGGACCGCGTTCGCGTGCGAGCAGATCGCGCAACGACTTTGCCCATAGCGCGAGATCGGGCGCGTCCCAGTTGGCCTGCTCGACGCGCAACGAGCGCGCGAACTGCCGCTCCAGCCATGTTTGCCAATGCGCGCCTTCGCTGCCGTGCAGGCCGGGAACGGTGACGAGCCGTGGCGGCCAGCTCGATCTGGTGCATGAAAGCATGTGCGTGTCTCGCTGCGCAGGGAATCCGGGCGATCATTGTCCCGCTCGGTCGCGCGTCGATGAACCAAGATTTTGTGCTTTGGTTATGGGGCAAACGAAGAAATGCGCCGTTACGTGCGAACTCGACGCCCGCGACCACACGCATCGCGAAACGCACGCCCGTGCGCAGACGCGCGCAATTTGCGTCGAAAAAGTAGAATGAAGCCTATTTCAACGGGAGGAGACCCGATGCCGCTCGCGTCGCCCCATCGCCGAGGCGCGCTGACAGTCCGCCCCGCTGATGCTCAGGTCGACGCCGCCGCAATCCGTACCGCATGAAAATACTCTTCTACGCCCCGCACACCGAAGCCGCCGCCTGGCTGCACGACTTCGCGCGCGCTTTGCCCGCGGCCGAGCTGCGCGAATGGCAGCCCGGCGACAACGCGCCAGCCGATTTCGCGGTGGTCTGGCGTCCGCCGCGCGAGATGCTGGCCGGCCGCACTACGCTGCGCGCGATCTTCAATTTGGGCGCGGGCGTCGATGCGATTCTCGCGCTCGAACGCGCGCATCCCGGCACGTTGCCGCCCGAGGTGCCGCTGATTCGCCTCGAAGACACCGGCATGGGCGCGCAGATGGCCGAGTACGTAACGCATGCGGTGCTGCGCTATCTGCGCCGCTTCGACGAATATCAGATGCTGCAAGACGAGCGCCGCTGGAAAGTGCTCGAGCCGCATCCGCGCGCAACGTTCACGGTGGGCGTGCTCGGTCTCGGCGTGCTCGGCACGCAGGTCGCGCAAACGCTCGCTTCGTTCGGCCTGCCGGTGCGCGGCTATAGCCGCAGCGCGAAGCAGATCGACGGCATCGCGACGTTCGCCGGCGACGCCCAGTTCGATAGCTTCCTCGACGGCGCTAAGGTGCTCGTCAATCTGCTGCCGCATACACCCGACACGGAAAGCGTGCTGAATGCGCGAGTCTTCGCGAAGCTCGTGCGCGGCGCGTATCTGATCAACGTCGCGCGCGGCGCGCATCTAGTGGAAACGGATCTGCTCGCCGCGCTCGCGAGCGGCCAGCTCGCCGCCGCGACGCTCGACGTGTTCCGCGAGGAACCTCTGCCCGCCGATCATCCGTTCTGGCGCGAGCCGCGCATCACGATCACGCCGCACACGTCGGCGCTGACATTGCGCGAGGACAGCGTCGTGCAGGTCGCGGACAAGATCGGCGCGATGATGCGCGGCGAGCAGGTGAGCGGCGTCGTGCGGCTGGAGCGCGGCTACTAAGTGAATTCCCACACCCGCGCGCGTCGCAGACGTGCGCGCTGAACTGAATCACAGCAATGCGGCGGCACCCGTCCTGGATGGGACTGCGACAAAACCGCATCGGATCGGAGACACATCATGGCCTTACCGCAACAAGTGAAAATCGTCGAAGTGGGTCCGCGCGACGGGCTGCAGAACGAGAAGGAATTCGTGCCGACCGCAACCAAGATCGAACTGATCAACCGGCTGTCGGCGGCGGGTTTTCGCAACGTCGAAGCGGCGTCGTTCGTGTCGCCGAAATGGGTGCCGCAGATGGCCGACGGCGCTGATGTGATGGCCGGCATCGAGCGCCGCGCCGGCACCATCTACTCGGTGCTGACGCCGAACCTGCGGGGCTTCGAAGGCGCGCGCGCGGCGCGCGCCGACGAGATCGTGATCTTCGGCGCGGCGAGCGAGGCGTTCTCGCAGAAGAACATCAACTGCAGCATCGCCGAGAGCATCGAGCGCTTCGCGCCGGTTGCCGCAGCGGCAAAAGAACATGGCCTGCGGATTCGCGGCAGCGTGTCGTGCGCGCTCGGCTGTCCGTATCAGGGTGAGGTGCCGGTCGCGTCGGTCGTCGATGTCGTCAAGCGCTTCGCGGCGCTCGGCTGCGACGAAATCGATATCGCCGACACGATCGGCGTCGGCACGCCGAAGCGCACCCGCGAGGTGTTCGAGGCGGTGACCGAAGTGTTTCCGCGCGAGCATCTGTCGGGACACTTCCACGACACCTACGGCCAAGCGCTTGCGAACATCTACGCTGCGTTGCTCGAAGGCATCGAGATTTTTCATGCGTCGGTCGCGGGGCTCGGCGGTTGCCCGTACGCGAAGGGCGCGACCGGCAACGTCGCGACCGAAGACGTGCTGTATCTGATGAACGGCCTCGGCATCGAGACCGGCATCGACCTCCCCCAGGTGGTCGAGATCGGCGACTTCATTTCGAACGCGATCGGCCGGGCCAACGTGTCGCGCGCCGGCAAGGCGCTGCTCGAGAAGGCGCGCAGCGAAGCGAATTCCTGCGTATAAACGCTCCATCCATTTTGAATCAGGATCTCCAACGATGAACGACCTCGCGTCCTTCGACTCCGACGATCTCGCCGCGCTGCCCGACTCGGCACGCCGCGTCGCGCTGCTGCTGCGCGGACGCGGTCACGCGGGGCGAATCGTGATGCTGCCGGAAACCGGCAAGACTTCCGCCGAAGCGGCCGCTGGACTCGGCTGCTCGGTCGCGCAGATCGCGAAGTCGATCCTGTTCCGGCGCCGCGAAGACGACGCCCCAGTGCTCGTGATCGCGAGCGGCGCGAATCGCGTCGACGAAAAGAAAGTGGCCGCGCAGGTCGGCGAGATCGGCCGCGCGGACGCGAAGTTCGTGCGTGAAAAAACCGGCTATGCGATCGGTGGCGTGTGCCCGGTCGGCCATGCGACCGAGCCCGTCACGCTGATCGATGCCGATCTGCTCGAGCTGGAGAGCCTGTGGGCGGCCGCTGGTCATCCGCATGCGGTGTTCAATCTGACCGTGCAGGAGCTGATTGCGCTGACCGGCGCGCCGGTCGCCGATGTCGCGTTGCGCGAGCCGGCCTGAACACGATGGCGAGCAGTAAGCCTTACGAACAAAAAGCCGCCGGCGTCTGTGTGCCGTCGCCGTGCATCAACGTGTGCAGGATGGATGCGTCGACCGGCTGGTGCGAAGGATGCCTGCGCACGATCGATGAAATCGCCGGCTGGTCGACCTTCGACGACGACGATAAGCGCGCGGTATGGGACTCGATCGAAGCGCGCCACGCGCAGTTCATCGCTAGCCGCACGGCATCGACGGCGAAGGAGAAGCAATGAAAGCCGCACCGCGCGTCGTCACGCTCGGTGAGACGTTCAGTTCGACGGTCGAATTGTCGGTGGATTCGATCAAATCGTTCGCGACGCTCGTCGTCGATCTGAACCCGCTGCATCACGATGAAGCGTATGCCGCGCAAAGCCGCTTTGGCGGGCTGATCGCGTCGGGCACGCAACCCACCGCGTATTTCATGGCGCTCCTCGCCACGCATTTTTCGACTTACGCGCAACCACTCGGCCTCGAATTCGATATCAAGCTGAAGAAGGCAGTGCAGGCGCACGACACGCTGACGATCACCTGGCGTGTGCGCGACGCTCACTGGAAGCCGAGCCTGAGCGGCGACCTGACCTACCTCGAAGGCACGGTGGTCAATCAGCGCGGCGAGCTGATGCTTACGGGCACCTCGACGATCCTCGTGATGCCGAAGCCCGACGTGCTCGAGCACGCGCAATCGAGAACGGCCGCACCATGATCGCGCTGCCCGCATCGATCCAGGTGTTCGAGCGCGGCTGGCTGTCGTCGAACAACGTGCTGCTCGTCGATGACACCTGCGCGGCGCTCGTCGATACCGGCTATGCGACGCACGCTTCGCAGACGGTCGCGCTGGTGCGCAATGCGCTGCACACGCGGCCGCTCGATCTGATGGTCAACACGCATCTGCATTCGGATCACTGCGGCGGCAACACGCTGTTGCAGGCCACATGGCCGTGTCGCACGTTGATCCCGTCATCCGAAGCCGATGCCGTACGCGACTGGGACGAAACGCGCCTCAGCTTTCGCGCGACCGGTCAAACCTGCGAGCGCTTCGGTTTCACCGGCACGCTCGCGCCCGGCGCGCGCTTGCGGCTCGGCGCGCTCGACTGGCAGGTGCTCGGCGCGCCGGGCCACGATCCCCATTCGCTGATGCTTTATTGCGCGGACGAACGCTTGCTGATCAGCGCCGACGCGCTATGGGAAAACGGCTTCGGCGTGATCTTTCCCGAACTCGAAGGCGAAAGCGGCTTTGCCGAGCAGCAGGCCGTGCTCGACATGATCGCGACACTCGACGTGCGCGTGGTCATCCCTGGCCACGGCGCGCCGTTCACGCATGTCGAACCGGCGCTCGAACGCGCGATGTCGCGCGTCGCGTGGTTGCGTGCCGACCCCGCGCGCAATGCGAGGAACGCGCTGAAGGTGCTAATCGTATTCAAGCTGCTCGAAGTCCGCGAGATGAGCGTGGACACGCTTTTGCGCATGCTCGACGACGCATCCGTGATGCGCGCCGCCGCGTCGATGCTGAAGCCACGCAGCGAATGGCCAGCGTTGCTGAAGGGAATGATCGGGGAGCTCGCGGCAAACGGTGGACCGCTCGAAGTGGACGGCACGCGCATTCTCGCCCGGCGTTGAACGTGTGATTGGCCCGTGCAGTCGGGTGCAGTTGGAACGCGCACCGGAACCAAAACCGTACCTACAAAAAGAAAGCCGCTCGACAAGGCGAGCGGCGGAACATCTGTGTGGACGTGATCAGCGTCGCCATCAATGATACGCGAGCGAATATTCGCAACGCATCGGTGATTTCCCTACAGAAATTTGACACCGCGTTTTACAAATGCATACACATTCTGTCATCAAGCCGCGTTAGGCGTTCGAATGCGCGCGCTTATTCCGGAATCCCTGGCAAGAGCCGTATCACGTGGACGAAAAGCGCTTTTTCTGCGGCACGATCCGCCAGCCGAGATTCACGCCCGCCGCTGCCAGCAGAATCAGCGCGGCGCCAAGCACCTGAATCCATGCGAGCGTCTGTCCGAACGCAATCCGGTCGACGATGATCGCGACCACCGGATAGATGAACGACAAAGCGCCCGTCATCGACGTCGGCAGCTTCTGGATCGCGCCATACAGCAGCACGTACATGAGACCTGTGTGGACGACGCCGAGCACGACCAGTTCGAGCCACTGCACGCCGCTTGCGGGCAGTGCGTCGAAGCGCACGAACGGTGCTAGCAACAGCACGCCGAGCGACACCTGGATCAGCGCGAGCAGATGCGGCGGCGTGCCCTTCAGCCGCTTCGTGATGATCGACGACACCGCGTACATCGCCGCCGCGCCGACCGCATAGGCGACGCCGACCAGATATTGCCCCGGCACCGCGAGCACGGCCGGCTCGACCTTCACGACGAACACGAGCCCGACGAACGCGACCACGAGCCACGCGATCGTCGACGTGCTGATGCGCTCGCGAAACACCAGCGCACCGAGCCCGACCAGCATGAACGGCTGCGTGTTGTAGACGGCCGTCGCCATCGAAATCGACGCGCGTGAATATGCGGCGAACAGCAGCACCCAGTTCACGACGATCGCCGCGCCGCCGAGTAACGCGAGGCCGAGCATCTTCCACGAAAACAGCTCGCGGCGGAACAGGCCGAGCACGGCGCACACGAGCGCGAGCGTCGCGCCGCCGAAAATGCAGCGGAAAAACACCACGTTAAAGGGGCTTTGCTGCGACGACACGACGAGCCAGCCGATCGTGCCCGAGATGAGCATCGCAATGCTCATCTCGGCCGCGCCGCGGCGGATGTCGCTGGACGAACTGCTCGCGGTCGTTGCTGAAGCCTTGTTTGAAGCCATGGTTCGATCCCGGATTGATGACTGCATAACTGGCAGTGTAATTAATCCACCCACGCGAATACATGGCTAAACTTAAGCGTTACTGCTTTTTCACCTCATAAACGAAGGCCATTATGAGCAAACGCCTTGCTTCGATCACGCCGGTCGCACTCGACGACACCGACCGGGCACTGCTCGCCGCGCTCGCGCAGGACGCGCGTCAGCCGGTCAGCGAACTCGCGCGCGTCGTCGGCTTATCGGCGCCCAGCACGGCTGAGCGCGTGCGGCGGCTCGAAGCGCAGGGCGTGATCGAACGCTTCACCGTGCAGATCGATCCGCGCGCGCTCGGCTTCACGCTGCAGGCGATCGTGCGCGTGAAGCCGCTGCCGGGCCAGTTGCATCTGGTGGAAGAAGTGATCCGGCGCATTCCGGAGTTCGTCGAATGCGACAAGGTAACCGGCGACGACTGTTTCATCTGCCGCCTGTACCTGCATTCGATCGAGCAACTCGACGAGATCCTGTCGAAAGTGACCGAGCGCGCGGAGACCAGCACCGCGATCGTCAAGTCGACGCCGGTCACACGACGTCTGCCGCCGCTCGGCTGAGAAAGGTCGAACGAAGGCCGCGCGAAGCGGCCCAGCGCTTATTTTTCGACCGCCTCGAAAAACGACAGCATCTCGGCGACCAGTCCGTCCGGCGCTTCCTCGGGCAGATAGTGTCCGCACGATAGCGCGCGGCCGCTCACGTCGCGCGCGACATGCCGCCATTCGTCGAGCGCATCGAAGCATTTTTCGACCACGCCCTTGTCGCCCCACAGCACGCGCAGCGGACAGCCGATCTTGATGCCGCGCTCGATATCGGCGCGATCATGCTCGAGGTCGATGCTCGCCGACGCGCGATAGTCCTCGCACATCGCGTGCACCGCGCCCGGTTGGGCGAGCGCTGCCCGATAGGCGTCGAGCGCGGCGGGATCGAACGGCGCGAGGCCCGCGTGACGTCCGCCCATCACCGCGTCGACATAGGCGGCCGGATTCGCGCCGATCAACGTTTCGGGCAGCGGCTCGGGTTGAATCAGGAAGAACCAGTGGAAGTAGTGCGTCGCGAACGTTCGGTCGGTGGCTTCGTACATCGCGAGCGTCGGCGCGATATCGAGCAGCATCAAACGCTCGACCGCATCGGCGTGATCGAGCGCCATCCGGTGCGCGACGCGCGCGCCGCGATCGTGCGCGCAGACGAGGAAGCGCTCGAAGCCGAAGTGGCGCATCACCGCGACCTGGTCGGCGGCCATCGCGCGTTTCGAGTACGGCATGTGCGTCGCATCGCTCGGCGGTTTGCCCGACGCGCCATAGCCGCGCAGATCGGTTGCGATCACCGTGAAGTGCTGTGCGAGCGGCGCGGCGCAGCGTTCCCAGATCAGATGCGATTGCGGATGGCCGTGCAGCAGCAACAGAGGCGGCCCGGCGCCGCCCTTCACTCCGAAAATATCGACATCGCCCACGGCGACGCGAAAAGGCGTGAAATTTTCGAAGGCCATGACGTCTCGTTGATCGATTCAGGTCCGTGCATTGTAGAAGGCCGACAAGTCCGTGCGAGGTGGGATAACCCCCGCAGACATGGAACCTGAATACTCCTTCGAACCGTTCAAATGGCCCTAACGCGCCGGTGCTCGTCCACTTAGCCTATAATCGAACGATCGTTCTTAAATGTTTGCCGCGACTGCGGTATGCCGGTTTCGTGCGATTGCCACACGCATTCGCCGCTCGGCCTGCCGCAAGCCGCGTGCCGCCGCTAAACTCATCTATTCGCCGGGCGCGCGCCGCACCGGTTGGCCCAATCTGGAGATTCGCACCATGGCACTGCCCGCCGTTCTGCAAAACCTCGCGCTGCCCGTCGTCGCTTCACCGATGTTCATCGTCAGCTATCCCGAACTCGTGTTGGCACAGTGCAAGGCCGGTATCGTCGGCTCGTTCCCTGCCCTCAACGCGCGTCCGGCCGAGTTGCTCGACGAGTGGCTCACGCAGATCCAGGCGCAACTCGCCGAGCACAGGGCCGCGAACCCGGATGCGGTGATCGGCCCGATCGCGGTCAATCAGATCGTTCATCAGTCGAATGCGCGGCTCGAACACGACGTGCGCGTCTGCGTCGAGCACAAGGTGCCGATCTTCATCACCAGCCTGCGCGCGCCGGCGCGCGAGATCGTCGATGCGGTGCATAGCTATGGCGGCATCGTGCTGCACGACGTGATTAATCTGCGTCATGCGCAGAAGGCGCTGGACGCCGGTGTCGACGGGCTGATTCTGGTTGCGTCGGGCGCGGGTGGCCACGCGGGCACCACCTCGCCGTTCGCGCTGGTCGGCGAGGTGCGGCGCATTTTCGACGGCCCGATCGTGTTGTCGGGCTCGATCGCGAACGGCGGCTCGATTCTCGCCGCGCAGGCGATGGGCGCGGACCTCGCGTACATGGGCACGCGCTTCATCGCGACCAAAGAGGCGCATGCGGTCGATAGCTACAAGCAGGCGATCATCAACGCGAAGGCGTCGGACATCATCTACACGAACCTGTTCACCGGCGTGCATGGCAACTACATCCGCGAGAGCATCCAGAACGCGGGGCTCGACCCGGACGCGCTGCCCGAATCGGACAAGACCAAGATGAACTTCGGCAGCGAAAAAGCGAAGGCGTGGAAAGACATCTGGGGCGCGGGCCAGGGCGTCGGCCTGATGGACGACGTGCCCGACGTCGCCGAACTCGTGCGGCGTCTGAAGAAGGAATACGACGACGCGAAGGCGCGGCTCGGCATCGCGCGCTGAGGTGTTGAACGGGGGCGGGCCGGGCCGCCCCTCGCGGCCTACATATTCCGCCGGTACTGCCCGCCCACCTCGAACAGTGCGTGGGTGATCTGCCCGAGCGAACACACGCGCACCACGTCCATCAACACCGCGAACACGTTGCCGTCGTCGATCACCGTGCGCTTCAGGCGTTCGAGCGCCTCAGGCGCGGCGTCGCGGTGGCGCGTCTGGAAATCGCGCAACCGCCGCAGCTGACTCTGCTTTTCCGCGTCGGTGGAACGCGCCAGCACGAGCGGACGCGGCGCTTCATGCGGATGCGCGCTCACGAACGTATTCACGCCGACGATCGGATAAGAGCCGTCATGTTTGCGATGCTCGTACAGCATCGACTCGTCCTGAATCCGTCCGCGCTGATAGCCGGTTTCCATCGCGCCGAGCACGCCGCCGCGCTCGGTGAGCCGCTCGAACTCGGCGAGCACCGCTTCCTCGACCAGATCGGTCAGCTCGTCGATCACGAAGCTGCCCTGATTCGGATTCTGGTTCTTCGCCAACCCCCATTCGCGATTGATGATCAGCTGGATCGCGACCGCGCGGCGCACCGATTCCTCGGTCGGCGTCGTGATCGCTTCGTCGAACGCATTGGTGTGCAGCGAGTTGCAGTTGTCGTAGATCGCGATCAGCGCCTGCAGCGTCGTGCGGATGTCGTTGAAATCGATCTCCTGCGCGTGCAGGCTGCGGCCCGACGTCTGCACGTGATACTTGAGCTTCTGGCTGCGCTCGTTCGCGCCATAGCGCTCGCGCATCGCGATCGCCCAGATGCGTCGCGCGACGCGGCCGAGCACCGTGTACTCCGGGTCCATGCCGTTCGAGAAGAAGAACGACAGATTCGGCGCGAAGTCATCGATCGACATGCCGCGCGCGAGATACGCCTCGACGTACGTGAAACCGTTCGCGAGCGTGTAGGCGAGCTGCGAGATCGGGTTCGCACCGGCCTCGGCGATGTGATAGCCGGAGATCGACACCGAATAGAAATTGCGCACGCCGTGTTCGACGAAATACGCCTGGATGTCGCCCATCACCTTCAGGCTGAATTCGGTCGAGAAGATGCAGGTGTTCTGCCCCTGGTCTTCCTTCAGGATGTCGGCTTGCACGGTGCCTCGCACGTTTTCGAGCGCGGCACGGCGCGTTGCGGCGAGTTCGGCTTCGCTCAGCGGACGGCCTTGCTGTTGCTCTTTCAAAGCAATCTGCTGGTCGATCGCGACGTTGAAGAACATCGCGAGGATCGTCGGCGCGGGGCCGTTGATCGTCATCGACACCGACGTTTCCGGCGAGCACAGGTCGAAGCCGTCGTACAGCGTCTTCATGTCGTCGAGGGTCGCGACCGACACGCCCGAATTGCCGACCTTGCCGTAGATGTCCGGGCGCTCGTGCGGCTCCTCGCCGTACAGCGTCACCGAGTCGAATGCGGTGGATAGCCGTTTGGCCGGCATACCTTCCGACAGCAGCTTGAAGCGGCGATTGGTGCGCTGCGGATCGCCCTCGCCCGCGAACATGCGCGTCGGGTCCTCGTTCTCGCGGCGAAACGGAAACACGCCAGCGGTGAACGGGAAATAGCCGGGCAGATTGTCGAGCATCAGCCAGCGCAGGACCTCGCCGTGATCGACGAATTTCGGCAGCGACACTTTGCGGATTTCGGAGCCGGACAGCGTCGTGACCGTCAGCGCGGTGCGGATTTCGCGTTCGCGGATGCGCACCACGTGTTCGTCCCCGGTATAGGCGGCCACCGTTCGCGGCCACGCATCGAGCAGCTTGCGTTCGCGCTCGCCGAGCGCGGTGTTGCGTTGCTCGATCAGCGCGTCGAGCGATGACGCGTCGTGGCCCGCTTCGCCGAGCATGCGGCGCGTCTCGATCAGTTGCCAGCGCTCGCGCGCGATCTGCGCGTGCACGTCGGCCCGCTCGCGATAGCCGCGGACGGTTTGTGCGATGTCGGCCAGATAACGCACGCGCGCGGGTGGCACGATTGCGTGCAGGTTGCTCGAAAAGCGCAAACCTTCGGGAGCACTCAGCCGGGCGCCGCCGTCGCGCAGACCGTGGGCGCGCAGCGCTGCGGCGATGCGCAGGTACAGGGCGGTCACGCCGTCGTCGTTGAAGCGCGACGCGATCGTGCCGAACACCGGCATCGCATCGGGCGATGTCGCGAAGTCCGCGCGGTTGCGCTGCACCTGCTTCGCGACATCGCGCAGCGCATCCTGCGCGCCCTTGCGATCGAACTTGTTGATCGCGACGAAGCTCGCGAAGTCGAGCATGTCGATCTTCTCGAGCTGGCTCGCGGCACCGAACTCCGGCGTCATCACGTACAGCGATTCGTCGACGAACGGCACGATCGCCGCATCGCCCTGACCGATCCCCGAGGTCTCGACGACGATCAGATCGAAACCCGCGACCTTGCACAGCATCAGCGCGGCGGGTAGAGAATCGGAGAGTTCGGTCGACGCCTCGCGCGTCGCCATCGAGCGCATATACACACGGGCGTCGCCCCGTGCGCCGCCGCCCCAGTCTCCGATCGCGTTCATGCGGATGCGGTCGCCGAGCAGCGCGCCGCCGGATTTGCGGCGCGACGGATCGATCGCGAGCACGGCGATGTTCAGCGTGTCGTCGTAGTCGAGCCGGAAACGGCGAATCAGCTCGTCGGTCAGCGACGACTTGCCCGCGCCGCCGGTCCCGGTGACGCCGAGCACGGGAACCCGTGTGGTCTGCGCGAGTGTCGATAGCTGGTCGCGTGCGGCGGCGTCGACGGTGTTCGTTTCGAACGCGCTGATCAGTTGCGCGAGGCGGCGGAAGATCGGCGCGGCGGGATCGGCGGGGTACGAGCCAGGGGCAGCGCGGCCGTGCGGAGCATTAACCTCGACGCAAAGCGGCAACGGCCGCGCGGCCAGTTCGGCGAGCCATTCGCGCACCGGCGTCGGGCGCGCGGCATCGGCCGCGCGCGCGCCTTCGACGCAGCGCGCGATCATATCGTCGATCATGCCTTGCAGGCCGAGCCGCTGGCCGTCGTGCGGCGAGTAGATTTTTTCGACGCCGTCGCGTTCCAGCGCGGCGATCTCCTCGGGGACGATCACGCCGCCGCCGCCGCCGAACACCTTGATGCGCTCGCCGCCGCGCGCACGCAGCAACTCGACGAGATAGCGGAAATATTCGTTGTGACCACCCTGGTAGCTCGACACGGCGACGCCGTCGGCGTCCTCGTTGAGCGCGGCGGTCGCGACTTCGGCGACGGAGCGGTTGTGGCCCAGGTGGATCACCTCCACGCCGCTCGCCTGCAGGATGCGCCGCATGATGTTGATCGACGCGTCGTGGCCGTCGAACAGTGCGGCGGCGGTGACGAAGCGCAGGCGCCGGCCCGCGGGCAGTTCGTGGCTGCCGGCACGCTGCGGCGTGGACAGATCGGTCATGTCTCCCCCAATTCATTTAACTGATGGGTGTTGACAGTCAGTATATAGAAACGGGGTAAGACGGCGCCGGGGCGCCGGGCGGCCGATTGGCGGCGTCTGTTAGGTGCTTCGGGAAACGCTACCGCACAGCCAACCCCTTGATCTCATCGAGCGACGGCCACAGCGATTCGTTCGCGAACCGCTCCGCCAGAAAATCGACGAACGAGCGGACCTTGGCCGACAGATGCCGCCGGCTCGTGTAGACGACGTGGATCGGCAGCTCGCGCGGCGGCACTTCGTCGACGAGCAGCGGCACGAGCCGCCCTTCGGCGAGATCGCTGCCGATCACCTCGGTGCCCAGCATCGCGATGCCCGCGCCGTGCAGCACGACCACGCGCTGCGCTTCGAGCTGATTGACGATCAGGTTGCCCGACAGGCGCACGCGCGAGCTCGCGTCGCCGGTCGCGACTTCGAGCGCCGACACGCCCGCGTACTGCAGATAGTTGTGGCGCGCGAGATCGGCGACGCGCTTCGGCGTGCCATGCTTGCGCAGATAGGCGGGCGACGCGCACAGCACCAGGTGAGCAGTCGCGATCTGCCGCGCGATCAGCGACGACGACTTGAGCCCGCCCGGCGACGCGCGAATCGCGACGTCGAAACCTTCGTCGATCAGCTCGACGACGCGATCGGACAGCGTCATATCGACGGTGACCTGCGGATACAGCTCGGCGTAGTCCGCGACCGCGGCCATCACGTGATTCAGGCCGAACGCCGACAGCGACGACACCCGCAGTCGCCCATGCGGCACGACGCTCGCCGCGCCGACCGCCTGGCCGGCCTCGTCGAGCTCGGTGAGCGCCTGACTGAGCCGCTCGTAGTACTCGCGGCCCGCCTCGGTCGGTGCGACGCGGCGCGTAGTGCGGTTCAGGAGCCGCGCGCCGAGCTGCTGCTCCAGATGCATCACGTGCTTGCTCGCCATCGCGGCGGACATCTCCATCTTCTCCGCCGCACCGACGAAGCTCCCGGCTTCGACCACGTGGCGAAATACTTTCATGCTGACGAGGGTGTCCATCTCAGTCGCTCGCTTCAGGAATCAATCGACGTCATTTTGCCGGGTTTATCAAAGGAACGGCAGCAAACATCCGGTCTTCGACTGCGGTGAAAACGACAAAGCCCGCGTTCCGGGCGGAACGCGGGCTTTGCGGTGAAACCGTTGGCCGGGATCAGAACTTCGCGCGCAACCCCGCGCCGTACGTGTTGCCGCTCGACTGACCGGTGATGTGGTCATACATGTACGCGGCATAGACGTCGGTGCGCTTGGACAGCGGATAGTCGTAGCCGACCGCCGCCGTCTGGCGCGTCTGGTTCGAACCGCCGCCGTTACGCGAATACGCGTAGGACGCCATCACCGAGCCCGGCCCGAACGGTACCGTGACGCCGCCCTGTCCGGTGTTCACGTGCCAGCTCGTAACCTGCTGGTTGTTGTACGTGTACATGTACTGGCCGTAAAGCTTGACGAACTTCAGGTCGTAGGACACGCCCGCCTGCGCGACGCTCTGGCTGCGCAGACCCGGCACGCCCGAGGTTTCGAAGCTGCCGAGGTCGCCCGGCACGTTGTTGAAGTTCACGTACTGGTACACCGCGGTCGCCGCGAACGGGCCGTGGAAGTACAGCACCTGGCCGCTCCACTTCTTCGCGCCGTTCTGCGTCGTGTTGCCGAGCGCGTACATCGCCGTCGCCGACAGGCCGTTGAAGTTCGGCGTCGCATACGACACGGCGTTGTTCCAGCCCGAGTCGCCGGTCACGCCCTGGTCGGTGGTGTAGGTCGGGAACGTGCCGAGGCCGAGGTACACGTGGGTGACCATCGGCGAGAACACGTACGAATCGACGAACGGGTTGAACAGGATCGTCGACACGAACAGCGGCGTCGTCAGCCGGCCGGCGGTCACCGTGCCCCACGGCGCTTCGATACCGACGTACGCGTTACGCGAGAACGTCGTGTCACCGGTGAAGCGGCCGTACTCGCCGGTTTGCGCGCGGAAGAAGCCTTCGATCGTGAAGATCGCCTTGTAGCCGTTGCCCAGATCCTCGGTCCCCTTGAAGCCCCAGTAAGACGTCGACATGCCACCGCCCGACACGACCACCGCCGTCTTGCCACCCGGAAACTTCTGCGCACCGACCCATTCGTCGACCTGGCCGTAAAGCTGCACGCTCGATTGCGCGAACGCCGACGATGCGCTCGCCAGCGCGGCGACGCATGCGGTGGTCTTGAGAGTAGTCTTCAGCGCGCTGCTGAGGCTTGTGTTCATGGGTTCTCCAATCTTTGTCAAAAAGGTGTGGCTGTGCGAAAGGGGGCGCTCGCGCGAAAGGTTGTTGTTATCCGTTCGATCGTCGAGTCAATCGGGGCGGGTCCATCTTTGCGGACCATTTTTATAAACAAAAATATCGCTGCTTATTGCGGGTATATCGGTCTGATTAGTTTGGTCGGTTATCGGCTTGATACGACACTTTGAGCGGACTGCGGCCGGCGCCTCGAACGCAATGCGGCATGCGGCGCACAGCGCGCCACAGCGTGTGGGAACGCCTTGAATGACGGGCCGATGACGCGACGCGGCAGAATGCCAAGATTTGACGCTGACAGATACTTCGATGCCGAGCGTTTTCAAAAAAGTGTGGCGTCGAAACGTCAGATTCGGCGCACCGGCGCGGCGGAAGGCCCGCAAGGGATCGCGGAAAGGGATTCGGAGGACGGTTTTGCGACAGGCGATATGCGGTCGCGTTGCGTGCAAGGCCGGCAGGCTCACCCGTTCAGGTAGCGGCGAATGTGGCCCACATGACGCGAAACGATCGGGTAAATCGCGCTCAGCTAATTGCGATAGGGTGAACCGCCTGGTTGCCGCGGATCGTCGGCTGGACGTTGCATCGGACGCGCGGCGCCGCGCTCTTCGTTGTAGCGGGCGACGTCGGCGCGGATCGAACCGTTGCGCATCGGCATGTTGGACGGGGGATGCGGCACCGGACGCGATTCCGCGCTGACCGGCGTGATCGCGCCGGCATAGCTGGACGGATCGCCGACACGGCGCATGCCGGACTTGTAGCTGCCGAAGCCATAACCGAAATTGGCGTCCGTTATGTTCGGATTTCCGCGCTGCGCGCGTGCGTCACGCCAAGCCGTCGCATTGCGCGAGCCGCGCGGAGCGGGCGCACCGCCCGGGCCGGCGTAATGGCCGTCGCCGCGCATCTCCATGCGCGGCGCGTGGCCCCCAGCCTGGTGCGAATAAGCACCGCCGCCATGCGGCACACCTTGCCCCTTCGCATAGGCGAACGAGCACAGCACGGCGATAACCGCGCCCCACACCCAGTGCCTCGTTCTCGACAACCCGTCCACCTTGTGACTCTCACGCCCGAAGACTTGCCTGAAATCCACCGTTCGAGCTGCGATGGACCTGTTGCGGGAGGAGAAATGCGCCGCGAGCCTGCCGCGGCGCAGGGCATCCCTGCGGCCTTTGACTGAGTAATTTATGGTCGTGGGCAGAGGGTGTCGAGCCAAAAAGTGTTAGGTCTCGTCGGTGGATGTAACACGCTGTTACTGCGGCGTTTTTCCGCGCTGGAGCCCTTGTGCGGGGGCGTCTTTGCGGCTTGCCAAGGGGCGTTTTTACCTATCTCACGCAAGCGCCGTTTGTTGCAAATAAACGCCGCCTGCAACGTCAATGGGTAAACGATTTGTGGCGAGCAAGCACGTCGCCAATACTGAAATCGGGTGCGCCGCGCGGGTCAATGCGCAAACTTCATTAATCGATTCGGCAAATGAATTTGCGTTTTCAATCGACTTTCGACAACAATAGTCGTTTCACATTGGCACGCACCGCGCCCTGACAGGCCCGTCCCGTGCTTACACCGCGTCATTGAATTGAGATTGCGACATGGCCCGTCCGAAACTCCTTCCCGATAACTTCACGCTGTGCCTCGTCGGCACCGTGATCCTCGCCAGCCTGCTGCCCGTTCATGGACAGGCCGCGGTGGGATTCAACTGGGTGACGAACATCGCGGTCGGCCTGCTGTTCTTCCTGCACGGCGCGAAGCTGTCACGCGAGGCGATCATCGCGGGCGCGACGCACTGGCGCCTTCACCTGGTGGTGCTGCTGAGCACGTTCGCGCTGTTTCCGCTGCTCGGCCTCGCGCTTAAACCGGTCCTTTCGCCGCTGGTCACACCGTCGCTCTACGCCGGCGTCCTCTTCCTCTGCACGCTGCCATCGACGGTCCAGTCGTCGATCGCGTTCACGTCCATTGCCAAGGGCAACGTGCCGGCCGCGGTATGCAGCGCGTCCGCCTCGAGCCTGCTCGGCATCTTCGTCACCCCAGCACTCGTCAGCCTCATCGTGACGAATCAGGCCGCGAGCGGCGGCGCGTCGCCGTGGCATACGATCGGCAACATCGTGCTGCAACTGCTCGTGCCGTTCGTGGCCGGACAGCTGCTGCGCCCGCTGATCGGCAAGTGGATCGAGAAGAATCGCGGCGTGCTGAAGTTCGTCGACCAGGGCTCGATCCTGCTCGTCGTGTACGGCGCGTTCAGCGAGGCCGTCACCGAAGGCCTGTGGCATACGATTCCGCTCTCTGCGCTCGGCGGCCTCGTCGTGGTGAGCTGCGTGCTGCTCGCGCTCGCGCTGGGCATGACGATCTTCGCGAGCAAGCGGCTCGGTTTCAACCGCGCGGACCAGATCACGATCATCTTCTGCGGCTCGAAGAAGAGCCTCGCCGCCGGCGTGCCGATGGCCAAGGTGATCTTCGCGTCGCACGCGGTCGGCGCCGTGGTGCTGCCGCTGATGCTGTTCCATCAGATCCAGCTGATGGTCTGCGCCGCGCTCGCGCAGCGCTGGGGCGCCCGCGACCTCAGCGGCGAGAGCGAGGCGGCGGCGCGGCGACCCGCCGCCGCCGTCGCGCGCCGTTGAACGCACACGCAATGCAAACAGGACATTCATAAGCGCCCTCCCTGAGCGTCGTTTTGATCGTGTGAAGCAAGCCGCCTTCGGGCGGCTTTTTCTTTTGGCGCTTCATTGGCCGTTGTCGTTATTTCACGCGCAAACGCTCTCGCTGTCGCCTCGGCCGGATGGCATAGGACGATTCTGGATGAACGTCGAAAACGGCGGCCCACCTATTGTTTAGTCTTTTTTACTAAACACTTTAACTTCAGACAACTCCATAAAATACGGGTATTTACCGGTGTTGCTCGGGCGTTTTGCGGGCTGTTTTGGCAGCGTTTTACTATACAATCGCCCGACCTGAACCCGTGCTGCCTCGCCTTGCGCGGCAGCTTCATTCGATGGCCACAACCATCCGCGACGTCGCCCGCGCGGCCAGCGTTTCGATCGGCACCGTGTCGCGCGCGCTCAAAAATCAGCCGGGCCTTTCCGAGGCCACGCGCGAACGCGTCGTCCGAGCGGCGCGCCAACTCGGCTACGATTCGGCGCAGCTGCGTCCGCGCATCCGTCGCCTGACTTTCCTGCTGCATCGTCAGCACAACAACTTCGCCGCGAGCCCGTTTTTCTCGCACGTGCTGCACGGCGTCGAAGACGCGTGCCGCGAGCGCGGCATCGTGCCGTCGGTGCTCACCGCCGGGCCGACCGAGGACGTGATTCACCAGATGCGCCTGCACGCGCCCGACGCCGTCGCGATCGCCGGCTTCGTCGAGCCCGAAACGCTCGCCACGCTGGTCGCGATGCAACGCCCACTGGTGCTGATCGATCTATGGTCGCCGGGCCTGCGCTCGGTCAATCTCGACAACGCCGGCGGCGCCACCCTCGCGATGCGCCATCTGTTCGCGCAGCAGCGCAAGCGCGTCGCGTTCATCGGCGGCTCGCTCGCGCACTTCAGCATCGCCGAGCGCGCGCTCGGCTACCGGCGCGCGTTCTTCGAAGCGGGGCTGCTGTTCGACCCGTCGCTCGAAGTGACCATCGACGCCGGGCTCGATCCCGACACCGGCGCCGCGCGCGCGATGCAGCGCCTGCTCGACGCGCCGGGCCCGCGCCCCGACGCCGTATTCGCATTCAACGATGCCGCCGCGCTCGCCGCGCTGCGCGTGTGCCTCGCGCGCGGTCTGAGCGTGCCCGACGACATCGAGATCATCGGTTTCGACGACAGTCTCGCCGCCGCCCACTCGACCCCGCCGCTATCGACGATCGCTGTCGACAAGGAAGCGCTCGGCCGACGCGGCGTCGAACTGCTGCTCGAAGACTCGCCCGCCGAACTCGAAGTCCGCTTGCCCGTTCAACTCGTTGCCCGTGCCAGTACTTTGGTGAAAACGCCATGACGAAAACCGATCCGCATCACCCTCTCACCGACGTCGTGAAGGCGCCGCCGGTCGCCAGCTTCCGTAAGCGCGAGTTTTTGCTCGCGCACATCGAGGACACGCTGCGCTTCTATGCGCCGAACGTGCTCGACCCGAGCGGCGGCTTCTACCACTTCTTCCGCGACGACGGTTCGGTCTACAACCGGACCACGCGCCATTTGGTGAGCAGTTGCCGCTACGTGTTCAACTACGCGATGGCGTACCGGCAGTTCGGCGACCCGAAGCACCTCGAATACGCGCGGCACGGCCTGCGCTTTCTGCGCGACGCGCACTGGGATTCGCAGCACGAGGGCTACGACTGGGAAATCGAATGGCGCGACGGCAGAAAACGCACGCTCGACGCGACGCGCCACTGCTACGGCCTCGCGTTCGTGCTGCTCGCGTACTCGCATGCGGCGATGGCCGGCATCGAAGAAGCGAAACCGATGATCGGCGCGACCTTCGAACTGATGGAGCACCGCTTCTGGGACCCCGCCGCCGGCCTCTATGCCGACGACGCATCGGCCGACTGGCGCGTCAGCACGTATCGCGGGCAGAACGCGAACATGCATACCACCGAGGCGCTGCTCGCCGCGCACGAGGCGACCGGCCACCTGGTGTATCTCGATCGCGCCGAGCGCGTCGCGTCGAACATCACGCTGCGCCAGGCGAAGTTGTCGCAAGGGCTCGTGTGGGAGCACTTTCACGCGGACTGGTCGGTCGACTGGCATTACAACGAGGAAGACAGCTCGAACATCTTCCGTCCGTGGGGCTTCCAGCCGGGCCATCAAACCGAATGGGCGAAGCTGCTGCTGATTCTCGAACGCTTCCGTCCGCTGCCGTGGCTGCTGCCGCGCGCGATCGAACTGTTCGACGCCGCGATGACGCACGCATGGGACGAAGACCACGGCGGCCTCTACTACGGCTTCGGCCCCGACGGCACCGTGTGCGATCACGACAAGTACTTCTGGGTGCAGGCCGAGACGTTCGCGGCCGCCGCGCTGCTAGGCAAGCGCACCGGCAACGAGCGCTTCTGGGACTGGTACGACGAGATCTGGCGCTATAGCTGGACGCACTTCGTCGACCACAAGTACGGCGCGTGGTATCGCATCCTGACTTGCGACAACCGCAAGTACAGCGACGAAAAGAGCCCGGCCGGCAAGACCGACTATCACACGATGGGCGCGTGCTACGAAGTGCTCGCCCATGCGCTCGGCGAAGACGCGTCTGCAGGATCGACCGCGCCCGCCGCAGCGGTTTCAGCGGAGAAAGCACAATGAGCGCGACCACCGACCTCCCCGTTTTCGTGTCCGCCGGTGACATCCTCACCGACCTCGTGCGCACCGGAGCATCGCATTGGCTGTCGCGTCCGGGCGGCGCCGGCTGGAACGTCGCGCGCTGCGTCGCGCGGCTCGGCCTGCCGACCGCGTGCGCGGGCTCGCTGGGCGTCGATAACTTCTCTGACGAGCTGTGGGACGCGAGCGTCGCCGCCGGGCTCGACATGCGCTTCCTGCAGCGCGTCGAGCACCCGCCGCTGCTCGCGATCGTGCATCAGACGCATCCTCCCGCGTACTTCTTCATGGGCGAGAACAGCGCCGACCTCGCGTTCGATCCAGCCAGGCTACCGGCCGGCTGGATGAACGCAGTGAAATGGGCGCACTTCGGCGGCATCAGCCTCGTGCGTCAGCCGCTCGGCGATACGCTCGCGGCGCTCGCCGCCGAGTTGCGCTCGCACGGCGTGAAGATCAGCTTCGATCCGAACTATCGCAATCTGATGGAGCACGGCTACGAGCCGACCTTGCGCCAGATGGCCGCGCTCGCGGATCTGATCAAGGTATCGGACGAAGACTTGCGCATGTTCTTCAAGACCAGCGACGAAGCCGCCGCGCTCGCGCAATTGCGCGCGATGAATCCGGCCGCCACCGTGCTCGTCACCCGCGGCCCCGACACGGCGATGCTGCTCGACGGCGCCGCGGTGATCGAGGCTAAGCCGCCGCGCGTCGAAGTAGTCGATACGGTCGGCGCGGGCGATGCGTCGATCGGCGGTCTGCTGTTCAGCCTGATGAGCGCGCCGCAACGCGGATGGCCCGAGCATCTCGCATTCGCGCTCGCCGCAGGCGCGGCGGCTTGCGGCCATGCCGGCGCGCACGCGCCGACGCTCGACGAGGTGGTCGCGCTGCTGTAAAACGCGGCGCTGTAATTCTGCTGCCTTGGGGCGCGCGTAGCGTGACGGGTGTCGAGCACGTCGCGCGGCGCGAAGCCGGCCTGGGCGGGAACCGATCCCGCCACGCCGTGCTAGGATGAAAATATCGAAACCTTTGCGAAAAGGAGCGAGGCCATGGAGGACGTCACCTACACCAAAGGGATCTACACGGCCACTGCGTCGATAAGAGAAGTCGCACAGGACGCCTTTCAAGGTGTCGTCACCCTCGCGCGCGACGAGGGCGAACCCAGCGAAGATCAGGAGACCACGCTCTACGAAGTCGACTCGACGTCGTCGACGCCGGGAGAAGCGCTCGAAGAAGCCAAAGCGCTCGCACATCGAATCCTCGGGGAAATCGAACTGTAGGCCGAACCAAGGCGCAGCAGCGTGCTCGCGCATTGGCGCACCGCTGCGGGGTCGGCCGGCTGGAGGCGATCATGGCTGAACAGCTGTTCCAATACGGCGTGTATTCGATTCACGTTCGTCCGCTCGAGCTGAGCGGCGCGCGCTGGGACGCGGAATACGAAATCCGTCATCGCGAGAAGCCCGTCAAGCCGTGGACCACGGTCGGCGGCGACGCGGGCTTTGCCGAGCAGGCCGAAGCGGTGGAAAGCGCGCATCGGCAGGCCGTCGACGATATCGAGCACGGCGCGGGGATTCCGAAGCCGCACGTGTTTCCCTGACGGTTGGTGCCTAGGGTGTGGCGCGCGACTGCGACCGATCCCCCCGCGCGTGATGCGACCTGACGAGGCCTGAGGTCCGACGCACCCGCAAGCATTTGGAAGACGGCGTCGCGCAACCTCGCGCCTTGGCGGTACGTCGCGCGCACGATGGCTTCGCAACGCGCGGAAAATCCCCGCAGCGCGCGCAACATGCCATGCTACGCTGTGCCCCTTTTCATCCCCACGAGCGCGTGATGGCAACCGAACCGTCAGACCGTTTTTCCACGCTCGGCGACCCCGACACCGACACGAGCGCGCCGAGGCGCCGCCCACGCGGCAGCCGCGAAATGCGTCTCGACGATCGCGTGGTGATCGCGCACGGCATGCCGACACCGTTGTGGCAAGACCTGTATCACCGCGCGCTCGGCGTGCGCTGGCCGGTGTTCTTCGTGTCGCTCGCGCTGCTGTTCCTGCTGCTCAACACCGTCTTCGCGATGCTCTACATGCTCGGCGACGCTCCGATCGCGAATCTGTTTCCGAAGGGCTTCGGCGGCGCGTTCTTCTTTAGCGTCGAAACGCTCGCGACGGTCGGCTACGGCGACATGCATCCGCAAACCGTCTACGCGCACTGGATCGCGACGCTCGAAATCTTCATCGGCATGTCCAGCATCGCGTTGGCGACCGGGCTGATCTTCGCGCGCTTTTCGCGGCCGCACGCGAAGATCATGTTCGCGCGCTATGCGGTGATCCGGCCGATCGACGGCCGCATGACGTTGATGGTGCGCTCGGCCAACGCGCGTCAGAACGTGATCGCCGAGGCACGCGCGCGGCTGCGCATCATGCGTCTGGAGACCTCGATCGAAGGCTTTACGCTTCGCAAGCTCTACGACCTCACGCTGGTACGCGACCAGCACCCGGTGTTCAAGCTCGGCTGGACGCTGATGCACATCATCGACGAAGCGAGTCCGCTGTTCGGCGAAAACGCCGAATCGTTGAAGGGCCGCGACGTGTCGCTACTGCTCACCCTCGAAGGCATCGACGAATCGACGTCGCAAACCATGCAGGCGCGCCACATGTGGACCTGCGACCAGATCGTCTGGCAGCACCGGTTCGTCGACATCATGAGCGAGCAAGACGGCGTGAGCCACATCGACTATTCGCACTTCGACGAGATCGTGCCGCTCGATGCGGCGCCGCTCCAACCCGACATCGCGGCGAACACCGCGCAGTAGCAATAGCCACAGTCCCATTCGACGCCCCACGATACCCAGGGGATACCCGAAGCGCGCCGCCGCATGGCAAATCCGGCTCAAAAGCGGGCCGAAACGCGCGAGTCATCGCGCCCATTCGCGCACGCCCGATTAAAGAAGCAATAATTCACTCCCGCGAGCGCTAAAAAATAGAGTCTCTTTCGCTGCGCGGTATCGGTGACCCCACCATCCGCGCGCCGAGCCAGAACATTGGAGACTCCCCATGACCGCTCGCCTGCCCATCGACGGCACGCCCGCTCTCGCCGACTACAAGCTTTCCGACAATCTCACCGCGACGCGCGGCCGGATCTTTCTGACCGGCACCCAGGCGCTCGTGCGCCTCCCTCTGATGCAGCGCGCGCTCGACAAAACCCGCGGCCTGAACACCGCCGGCTTTATCAGCGGCTATCGCGGCTCGCCGCTCGGCATGGTCGATCAGCAACTGTGGAAGGCGAAAAAACTGCTCACCGCGAGCGATGTCCGCTTTCTGCCCGCGATCAACGAAGAACTCGGCGGCACCGCCGTGCTCGGCACGCAGCGCGTCGAAGCCGATCCCGAGCGCACCGTCGACGGCGTATTCGCGATGTGGTACGGCAAGGGCCCGGGCGTCGACCGCGCGGGCGATGCGCTGAAGCACGGCAACGCGTACGGCTCGTCGCCGCACGGCGGCGTGCTGGTGGTCGCGGGCGACGATCACGGCTGTGTGTCGTCGTCGATGCCGCATCAGAGCGACTTCGCGATGATGGCGTGGCATATGCCGGTGGTGAATCCGTCGAACATCGCGGACATGCTCGAATTCGGCCTGTACGGCTGGGCGTTGTCGCGCTTCTCGGGCGCGTGGGTCGGCTACAAGGCGATTTCGGAGACCGTCGAATCGGGCTCGACCGTCGATCTCGACGCGCTGCAAACCGAATGGGCACCGCCGCAGGAATTCGAAGCACCAGCCGGCGGTTTGCACAACCGCTGGCCCGATCTGCCGAGCCTGACGATCGAAGCGCGTCTGCACGCGAAGCTCGACGCGGTGCGCCAGTTTGCGCGCATCAACAGCATCGACAAATGGATCGCGCCGAGCCCGCACGCGAACGTCGGCATCGTCACGTGCGGCAAGGCGCATCTCGATCTGATGGAAGCGCTGCGCCGGCTCGATCTGACGGTCGCCGATCTCGACGCGGCCGGCGTGCGCATCTACAAGGTCGGGCTGTCGTTTCCGCTGGAGATGACACGCATCGACGCGTTCGTGTCGGGCCTGTCCGAAGTACTCGTGATCGAAGAGAAGGGCCCCGTGATCGAGCAGCAGATCAAGGACTATCTGTACAACCGCACGCAGGGCACGCGGCCGGTCGTGATCGGCAAGCACGCCGAAAATGGCACGTTGCTGCTGTCGTCGCTCGGCGAATTGCGGCCGTCGCGCATCCTGCCGGTGTTCGCGAACTGGCTCGCGAAGCACAAGCCGGCGCTCGATCGCCGCGAACGCGTCGTCGATCTGGTCGCGCCGCAAATCCTGTCGAACGCGGCGGACAGCGTGAAGCGCACGCCGTACTTCTGCTCCGGCTGTCCGCACAACACGTCGACGAAAGTGCCGGACGGTTCGCTCGCGCAGGCCGGCATCGGCTGTCATTTCATGGCGTCGTGGATGGAGCGCGATACGACCGGCCTGATTCAGATGGGCGGCGAAGGCGTCGACTGGGCCGCGCATTCGATGTTCACGAAGACCCGCCACGTATTCCAGAATCTCGGCGACGGCACCTATTTTCACTCGGGCATTCTCGCGATCCGCCAGGCGGTCGCGGCGAAAGCGACGATCACCTACAAGATCCTCTATAACGACGCGGTCGCGATGACGGGCGGTCAACCCGTCGACGGCAGCATCTCGGTGCCGCAGATCGCGCGACAGGTCGAAGCCGAGGGCGTGTCGCGCTTCGTCGTGGTCAGCGACGAGCCCGAGAAATACGACGGCCATCACGGACAGTTTCCGCCGGGCACGACGTTTCACCATCGCAGCGAAATGGACGCGGTGCAGCGCGAGTTGCGCGACACCGACGGCGTGACCGTGCTGATCTACGACCAGACCTGCGCGGCCGAAAAGCGCCGGCGTCGCAAGAAAGGCGAATTCCCCGATCCGAACAAGCGGCTCTTCATCAACGAAGAAGTCTGCGAGGGCTGCGGCGATTGCGGCGTGCAGTCGAACTGTTTGTCGGTGGAACCGGTGGAAACCGCGCTCGGTCGCAGGCGCCGCATCGATCAGTCGTCGTGCAACAAGGACTACTCGTGCGTGAACGGCTTTTGCCCGAGCTTCGTCACCGTCGAAGGCGGCACGCTGAAAAAGGCCGCAGGCGTCGCATTCGATCCGCAGGCGCTCGCCGCCCAAGTCAACGCGTTGCCGATTCCCGCGACGCCACTCGATGCCGCGCCGTACGACATCCTCGTCACCGGAGTGGGCGGCACCGGTGTCGTGACGGTCGGCGCATTGATCAGCATGGCCGCGCACCTCGAAGGCAAGAGCGCGTCGGTGCTCGACTTCATGGGCTTCGCGCAGAAGGGCGGCTCGGTGCTGTCGTTCGTGCGCTTTGCCGCGCGCGACGAATGGCTGAACCAGGTGCGCATCGACACGCAGCAGGCCGACGTGCTGCTCGCCTGCGACATGGTGGTCGGCGCGAGCGCCGATGCGCTGCAGACGGTGCGGCATGGCCGCACGCGCATCGTCGTCAACACGCATGCGATTCCGAACGCGAGCTTCGTGCAGAACCCGGACGCGACGCTGCATGCCGACGCGCTGATCGACAAGATGCGTCACGCGGCCGGTGCAGATCGCATGTCGACGTGCGACGCGCAAGCGCTCGCTACGCGTTTTCTCGGGGACACGATCGGCGCGAACATTCTGATGCTCGGTTTCGCGTGGCAGCTCGGTTTGGTGCCGGTATCGTTCGCCGCGATGATGCGCGCGATCGAACTGAACAACGTCGCCGTGCAGATGAACCAGCTCGCGTTTTCGATCGGGCGCATGGCCGCGGCTGATCCTGCCGCGCTCGAATCGCTGTGGCAGTCGCGCCATGCGCCGAAGCCGAGCGTGCGGGTCGATACGCTCGAGGAGCTGATCGCGCATCGTGAAGCACGTCTGCTCGCGTATGGCGGTGCCGCTTACGTGAAGCGCTATCGCACGCTAGTCGATACGGCTCGCCGCGCGGAAACGGCCGTCGATAAGACGAGCGAGCGGGTGACACGTGCAGTCGCGACGACGTTCTATCGGCTGCTCGCGGTGAAGGATGAGTACGAAGTCGCACGTCTGCATACCGATGCCGCGTTCCGCGAAGCGCTCGAAGCGCAGTTCGAGGGCGCTGCCGGCAAGGACTTCACGATCCGCTTCAACCTCGCGCCGCCGGCGCTTACGCGCGCGCAGCCCGGCGGCGTGCCCACGAAGAAGACCTATGGTCAGTGGATGTGGCCCGTGCTCGGCCTGCTCGCGAAATGGCGAGGTCTTCGCGGCACGGCGCTCGATCCGTTCGGCCGCACACTCGAGCGCAAGATGGAGCGCGAACTCGCGAGCGATTACGAAACCACGCTGCAACGCGCGCTGGCAAAACTCGACGCGAGCCATCTCGACGACGTCGCGAAACTCGCTGAACTGCATGCGCGCGTACGCGGTTATGGGCACGTGAAGCTGGCGAATCTGGCGGGGGTCAAGCGTGGTGAACGCGACCTCGCCGCGCGCCTCGGCATCGATGCTGCGACGGGTGTCGCGGTGAAGAAGTCACTCGAGGAAATGAAGGGCGCCGGGCAATTGCGCGGCATTCCGGTGGTCGTCGCGAAGTAAGTACGTTCGTTGCGCTGCTCGGTTTTACGTCGCGTCGAGCAGCGCCCTCACCTGCATCACTTTCGCCGGATCGACGGGCGCGAGTCCGTTGCCGTTCACGCGCACGCCGGAGCCGAAATGGACGGCCTCGACGTGCGTGTTGCTCACGAAGTCCTCGACCGCATCGACCGTCAAGCCGGCACCGGCGAGCACCGTGCACGGCGAGCCTTCAGCCTGCCGCACCAGCTCGCTGACCACGGCTTGCGCCTGCAGCACCGACGGCTTTCCGCCCGACGTCAGCACGTTCGTCACCGCGTCGAAACCGAGCAATACATCGAGCGCTTCGCGCAGATCGCGCGCTTTATCGAACGCGCGATGGAACGTGATCGCGAGTCCATCGGCTGCTTCGCACGCGCGCGCGAGACCTTCTCGGTCGATCGCGCGCTCGGCATCCAGCATGCCGATCACGATGCCGTTCGCGCCCGCCGCCTTCACCACACGGATGTCGCGCAGCATCACCGCGTAATCGTCGGCGTCGTAGACGAACGAGCGGCTATGCGGCCGCACGATCACGTTCACGGGTATGCGGACCGCGGCTACCACCGCCTCGATCAAGCCCACACTCGGCGTCAGACCGCCCTCGCCCATCGCGGTCACGAGTTCGAGACGGTCGGCTCCGGCTTGCGCGGCAGCGCGCGCATCGGCGACGGTCGTGGCAATCACTTCGAGCAGCACGGACATGAATGCAACCTGGTGTCGTTGAAAACGACATCATGTCAGATGCGCGCGCCGCGTTCGTCCTCGACCCAATCGATATCGCCGCACAGCACGCAGGTCTCGCTGCCCACGCGCGTCGCCACCGACAGCGTCACACACGGCAACGCCTCGTTGATCGACAGATACGGCCGCGTCACGTGCACGCGCTCCGGCGCATTGATCGCGACGCTGAAGTACGGCCGACGCAGCCAGTTCGCGCCCTGCGCGTCGGCGAGCGGCAGAAAGCGCGTTTCGTGCGCCGCGCGATCGGCGCGCAGCACGACGTTGCGGCCAGCCTGGCGGCCCTTCGCATCGAGCAGAAAACAGCGCGCCGCGTGATCGAGCGCGAGGAAATTCCAGCACACCTCGTCGAGCGGCTCTCCGGCGGCGAGACGCTCCGCGGCGCGCTCGAACGCGCGCAGATACGGCGCGAGCCGGATCGCGCTGCGCCGCTCGCGCGCCTCGGCCTGCGCGCGATAACGCTCGGTGACTTCGCCGATGCAAATCGCCGTGTGGATCGCATCGGCAATACCGGGACTCGGCCGGCCGAAGAAAAACCCCTGCACGAAGTCCGCATTGCAGGCGAGCGCCATTTGAGCTTCGTGCTCAGTCTCGACGCCCTCGATCAGCACGAGCTTGCCCGCCTCATGCAGCAGCGACACGAGCCCCGGCAGGATCGTCGCCATGTCGGCGCGATGCGCGGCGTGCGACAGCATGATGCGGTCGAGCTTCACGATATCGGGATTCAGTTGCCAGATCCGCTCGATGTTCGAATGGCCGGCACCGAAATCATCGAGCGCGATCAGGAAGCCGCGCTCGCGGAACTCGCGCACCGCGTCGGCGAGTCGATCGAGATCTTCGGCGCGCTGCTCGAGCACTTCGAGCACGACACGCCGCGGCGACAGATCGAGCCGCCGCAGATTGGCCAGCAAAGCGGCCGCGAGATACGGGTCGGTCAGCACGCCCGGATGCACGTTCAGGAACAACCATTCGCGCTCCGCGCCGAGCACCTTGAAGTTCTCCAGATGCAGCGTCTGCGCGAGCCGGTCGATCTGCAGCGCGTCGCCGAGGCGCGCGGCCTCGCCGAATACGTCGAGCGGCGACACCGCGCGATCGAGCGCGTCGTGCGCGCGCAGCAAGCCCTCGTAGCCAACCGCGCGCAGGTGCGACAAACTGAAAATCGGCTGGAACACGCTAGTCAGCGTCAGTTCGCCGTGCTGCACCGAATAGCGTCGAAGGCCCGAGGTCACCTCGACCTCGAAGCCGTGCGGCACGCTTGCCGCCCTGTCCTGTTGCGCAGTCGTCATGCAATCCTCTCACGCGAGAACCGGCCGGTCAGAAAGCGAACGGCAACTAGACCGACACCGTCTCTCAAATGTGCGTCATCGTTACCGGTTAAGCAAGGTCCATGCGCACGCTGGCGCACACTGTGCTGTAATTCGCCCGAAAGATTGCACCGGCGACAGTGTTCGTGCGCCGCCCGGGGGCGTGGCGCGCACCGATGCGGTGCGCGGATGGCCCCTTCATCCACCCGGAATTCACGATGGAAATAGTCTTCACCGTTCTGATCCTGCTACTGGCCGTCGCCGCGTCCGGTGTGCTGACCCGCGCGCTGCCGTTCAAGCTGCCGTTGCCCCTCGTGCAGATCGCGATCGGCGCGATCCTCGCATGGCCTCGCCTCGATCTGCACGTCGCGTTCGATCCGGAGATCTTCATGCTGCTGTTCATTCCGCCCCTGCTGTTCGCGGATGGCTGGCGCATTCCGAAGCGCGAGTTCTTCATGGCGCGCCGCGCGATCCTGATGCTCGCGCTGGGTCTCGTGTTCATGACGGTGCTGGTCGTCGGTCACTTCGTGCACTTGCTGGTGCCGCAGATCTCGCTGCCGGTCGCGTTCGCGCTCGCCGCAGTGCTGTCGCCCACCGACGCGGTCGCGCTGTCGGGTATCGCCGGCAAGGGCAAGATTCCTGGGCAGCTGATGCATATCCTCGAAGGCGAGGCGCTGATGAACGACGCGTCGGGCCTCGTCGCGCTGAAGTTCGCGATCGCCGCTGCGCTGACCGGGGCGTTCTCGCTGCGTGCGGCGTCGGTGAGCTTCGTGGTCATCGCGGTAGGCGGCCTCGCGGTCGGCGCAGCGGTGAGTGCGGTGTTCAGCTTCGTGTCCGCGCGTTTCCTGAATCTCACCGAGGAAGGCGATCCCGCGCCGGGCGTCGTGATGACGCTGCTGATTCCGTTCGCCGCCTATCTGACCGCCGAGCGCTTCGAGCTGTCGGGCATTCTCGCCGCGGTCTCCGCCGGCATGATGATGAATTACGCGAGCATCATGGAAAAGTGGCAGGTCGCCTCACGCGTGCGGGCCACGAGCACGTGGACGATGATCGAGTTCGTGTTCAACGGCATGGTGTTCATCATGCTCGGCCTGCAGTTTCCGCACATCCTCGGCCGCGCGCTGCTCGATGCGCACGAAACCAACGACGCGCAGGTCGTGCTGCTGATCGGCTATATCGTTGCGGTGGCGCTCGCGCTATACGCGATGCGCTTCGCGTGGGTGTGGCTGCTGCGCTGGTTCGCGAGCCGCGGCGCGACGAAACACGGTGTCGCGAACGCGGTGCCGGGGTTGCGCATGGTGTCGGTGACGACGGTAGCCGGCGTGCGCGGCGCAGTGACGCTCGCGGGCGTGCTGTCGCTGCCGGAGGTGCTGCCTAACGGCACGCCGCTGCCGGGACGCGACCTCGCGATCTTCATCGCGTCGGGCGTGATCCTGCTGTCGCTGCTGGTGGCGGTCGTCGCGTTGCCGCTGCTGCTGCGCGGCTGGCGGCGCGGCAAGGACCCGCATGCGGCAGAAGAAGCGCTCGCGCGCACGCTGGCCGCGCAATCGGCGATTCGCGCGATCGATCATCTGCACGACACCGAGTGCGCGGACCTCGAGGAATCGGCTCAGGCCTATGCGACCGATGTGACCGCGCGCGTGATGGACCTGTACCGCCGCCGCCTCGCATCACTCGACGACGACCAGGCGCCACGCGAACTCGCGCGCCGTGCCGATGCGCTCGAATTCCGCATGAAGCTCGCGGCGATGCGCGCCGAGCGCAAGACGCTGCTCGATTTGCGCGACTCCCAGCGCATCAACGACGAGACGATGAACAAGCTGATGCGCGAAGTGGATCTGTCGGAGACGGCGCTGACCGCGCGCAAAAGGTAGGAGTTCGCTGCTGGATCGAGCTCGGCACCGGCGCTTGAACTGCCGGTGCCAATAAAAGACGCTCAGGCCACCGGCCCTTGCGTCGGCTTCCTTCTCAACAGCGCGTACAGAATGATCGCGCCGAACGTCGCTGTGCCGATGCCGCCGAGCCCGAAGCTGCCGAGCTTCAGCGAGAAGTCGCCGGCGCCAAGCACGAGCGTGACGGCCGCGACGATCAGATTGCGGTTATCGGAGAAGTCGACCTTGTTGACGACCCAGATGCGCGCGCCCGTCACCGCGATCAGCCCGAACACGACAATCGACACGCCGCCCAGCACCGGCCCCGGAATCGTCTGGATCACAGCGCCGAACTTCGGCGAGAAGCCGAGCACGAGCGCGATCAACGCGGCGATCACGAACACCAGCGTCGAATAGATCTTCGTGACCGCCATCACGCCGATGTTTTCCGCGTATGTGGTCACGCCGGTGCCGCCCGCGAAGCCCGATACGACCGTCGCGAGCGCGTCGCCGAGAAACGCGCGGCCGATGTAACGGTCGAGGTTCTGTCCCGTCATCGCGCTGACGGCCTTGATGTGGCCGAGGTTTTCGGCGACGAGGATCACCGCGATCGGCGCGAGCAGCGTCATCGCGTGCGGGTCGAACACCGGCGACATGAAGTGCGGCATGCCGAACCACGCGGCGTTCTGGACGATCGAGAAATCGATCGGCTTGCCCATGCCGAGGCCGTTCGTGACGATCGCGTAGATGACGTAGGCGAGCAGCAGGCCGATCAGGATGAGCAGACGCTGCAGCATGCCGCGCGTGAACACCGCGACCGCGCCGACGCACAGCACCGTGACGAGCGCCATCCACGATTCGAAATTGCTGCCGCTCACGCCATGCACGGCGATGGGCGCGAGGTTCAGACCGATCACGCAGACGATCGCGCCGGTCACGACCGGCGGCATCAGCGTTTCGATCCAGGCCGTGCCGACCGCCGACACGATCAGCCCGATCACCCCGTACGCAACACCGCACGCGATGATGCCGCCCAACGCGACCGGAATGTTCGGGTTCGCGCCGTGTCCACCGTAGCCGGTCACCGCGATCACGAGACCGATGAACGCGAAGCTCGAACCGAGGTAGCTCGGCACGCGCCCGCCGACGAGCACGAAGAACAGCAGCGTGCCGATGCCCGACATGAAGATGGCCAGGTTCGGATCGAAGCCCATCAGCAGCGGTGCGAGCACGGTCGAGCCGAACATTGCGACGACGTGCTGGACGCCCATCGCGAACATCTGCGGCCAGCCGAGCCGTTCGTCGATGCCGACGATGCCGCCCTCGGCGGCGGCAGGCTGGCGGCGCCAGCGGGGGAAATAGGATGCGGCCATCGCGGGGATTCTCCTCAGGGTCGGCGTGGTGTATGCCGATCACGCGCTGCGGCGTGGGTCCGGCGAAGTTACGCGCGAGTTTACGGAGAGCGATAAGGGCTGGCAAGCAGGCTATGAAGCGGGCCATGAAGCGGGCCATGAAGCAGGCCATGAAGCGGGTTGACAAGCACGGCTCGGGTGCGCGTCACTCCGCGCCGCGCGCGTCGATATCCGGCGTCACAGCGGCGCTGGCCGGCGAAGAGTCGCCCATCGTCGCGCCGTACGCCATCACCCGATTGCGACCGGCATCCTTCGCGCGATACAGCGCCTGGTCGGCGGCGTCGACCAGCGCGCGGCTGGTCGCGAACGCCGCGCCCTGAGCGGTGGCCGCTCCCGCGCTCACCGTCAGCACGTGATGCGTGCTCGCCACATGGCGGCATTGCAGCGCCTGCACCGCCGCGCGAATCTGCTCGGCGATCCGCTGCGCGCCCGCCGCATCCGTGTCCGGCAGCAGCACCGCGAACTCCTCGCCACCGAACCGCGCGGCCGTGTCGCCCGGACGCCGCACGTTCTGCGCGATGCAGCGCGCGACGCCGATCAGCGCTTCGTCGCCGGCCGAATGCCCGTACAGGTCGTTGAAGCCTTTGAAGTTGTCGACATCGATCAGCAGCAGCGACAGCGGCCTGCCGTTGCGCTGCGCGCGTCGCCATTCGTCGTTCACGTGCTCCTCGAACGTGCGGCGGTTGTTCAGGCCGGTCAGCCCGTCCGTGCGCGCCAGTTCGCGCAGCTCTTCCTCGGCCGCGCGGCGCAGACGCAACTGGCGTGAGAACAGGATCGCGAGCGCGATGATCGTCACGTCGAGTGCGACGATCAGCGTGCCGATGATCCATGCGCGCCGCCGCCATTGAACGTAGATGTCGCGCGTGGACAACGCGACGTCGAGGATCAGCGGAAAGCCGTCGATGTGGCGGAACGCGTACCAGCGCTCGACGCGGTCGATCGCCGCGGTGCCGAAGAAGTCGCCGCTCGGCTGCTTGACGAAGCGCGAGAAGTTGGCCGTGCCGGTCAGGTTGATGCCGATCGTTTTCGGATCGTAGGGACGGCGCATCAGCATCGTGCCGTCGCTGAGCATCAATGCCATCGAGCCGCTCGGCCCGAGCTTCATGCCGTCGAACAGCCGATGGAAATACGTGAGCCGCAGCGTGCCGACCACCACGCCGCCGAAGCTGCCGTCGGGTCTCGAGATGCGCCGGCTCAGCGCGATGCGCAGGTCCTCGTCGGTGCCGCTCTGGCTGAACGGGCGGCTGATGTACAGGCCGACGTCGGGCGAAGCGCGCTGAACCTTGAAGTAATCGCGGTCAGCGTGGCTGTGTTCGCGTGGCGGCCACGCGCGTGAATCGAAACGCACGTTGCCGTTCTCGTCGAGCACAAATACCGAGCCCATGTCCTGTGCGCTGATCGCGCCGTCGAACAGCACCATCTGGCGGATCGCCGGCGGCAGATCGAGCACGCCCGGCTGCTTGAGTCCGTCGATCACCGCGCGCAGCGACAGGTCGTAAATCTCGAGATTGCGCGACACGTCGCGTTGGACCAGCAGGGATATGTTGCCGATGGAGTCCTGCGCGCGCCGCAACGCGTCTTCGCGCATCTGTGCGAGCAGCGACACGGCGATCGCGAGGATCGCGCCGGCCAGCAAGACACTGATCGCAATCACGTTGTTCGGTCCGCGCGTCACCATGCGTTTTTGGTTTTTGACTTGCGCTGAAAGTCGCGCGTGAAGAGGTGGCCGCGTCCCGGCAATACCGTCAATTACGCGACCTACGAAAACGTTAGCGTAACAGACATGACGCATTGGCAAACGTTTGCATAGTCAGATTCTTGCCCGCGGGGGTCTGCGCCCGATCGCCAGATTATCCAGGCGCCATCCAGATTATTCGGATAGCAAATGCATATTGGCTGGATAGTTGGCCTCTTCACTTGGGTATTCAATCGAGCCTGTCACGTTCAAACGATTGGACACAAGGAGGGAGACACATCATGAGCGAGAAGCGCAGCGCCTCCGAATGGCGCGAATTCGTTAGCGGCTGTCTGGACTTTCGCCCGGCGGAAGGCGTGTACCGGATTGCCCGAGAGATGTTCACGGAGCCCGAGTTGTTCTCGCTTGAGATGGAGCACATCTTCGAGAAGGCCTGGATATATGCGTGCCACGAAAGCGAGATCGCCAACAAAAACGATTTTCTGACGATGCGCGCGGGCCGCCAGCCGCTGATCATCTCGCGCGACGGCGCCGGCAACCTGAACGCGATGATCAACGCGTGCCAGCACCGCGGCGCGACGCTCACGCGGATGAGCAAGGGCAACCAGTCGACCTTCACGTGCCCGTTCCACGCATGGTGCTACAAGAACGACGGCCGCCTCGTGAAGGTGAAGGCGCCGGGCGAATACTGCGACGACTTCGACAAGTCGGTGCGCGGCCTGAAAAAAGCGCGCATCGCGAGCTACAAGGGCTTCGTGTTCGTGAGCCTCGACGTCGACGGCACCGACACGCTCGAAGATTATCTCGGCGACGCGCGCATTTTCTTCGACATGATGGTCGCGCAGTCGCCGACCGGCGAGCTCGACGTACTGCCCGGCAAGTCGACCTATGCGTTCGACGGCAACTGGAAGCTGCAGAACGAGAACGGTCTCGATGGTTACCACGTGAGCACTGCGCACTACAACTACGTTGCGACCGTGCAGCATCGCAGCGAGTCGAATGCGAAGAAAGGCGATACCCCCGGCGGCACGCTCGACTACAGCAAGCTCGGCGCCGGCGACAGCGAAACCGACGACGGCCGGTTCGCTTTCGGGAATGGCCACAGCGTACTGTTCTGCGACATGCCGAATCCGCAGGTGCGTCCCGGCTACGAAAGCGTGATGCCGCGCCTCGTCGAAGCCTATGGTAAGGACAAGGCTGAATGGATGATGCACCGGCTGCGCAACCTGAACGTCTAACAGTCAGGTACTGAAGCCGTTTCACGATTCCGCCAATGACAATTTCGATGCGGGTTATCACGGTGTCTTCTATGCGACCGCACTTGAAGGGCTCTCATACGGGCGCGAAGTCGTTTTGTTGTGGCAACCGAATGGCCTGCAGTCGGGCCAGACGTTCTCGCCTCGAGGCTGGCAGCCGATGGGGCGCTCGCGTGAGATCTTTGAGTATCGTTGCAGCAGGTCGGCGAAGATAAGTCTCACCGAGTTCGTGAGCATCAAGGACGCGATCAGAACGTGCGTGCGCTAAAGCGTGTGAAGCAGTGACGTTGACGGAAGTTGTGGACACGGCTATCCCCTGCATCCCGAGGAAGGGGACTATCTGGTCAACGCGGTCATTCATAGCTGACTCCTTTGAGTGGAACCCGGCGCGCGAGGTGGCAAAGCATGGAGAGGTCTTCGTAGCGGTACGCCTCGAATCCGAAGTCGTTATGATCGCCGAGGCGCACGACGTCCGACGACACGTCGATGGCCGGCAAGAGGTAGTAGTCGCGGATCGATTTCGCATCTAGCTCCATCCGGACGGCAACAGTAATGTCGGGCCGCAGCGCATTGTCGAAGCGGATTATCCAGCGATTCGATCCGGCCTCGGTCGGGCGGCAGCGGGACAGGGCCAGCGATACCTTGAACTCTCCGTTTACCCAAAGCAGCCCGGACGCGGGGTCTTTTTCGATGTTAGCTCCCGTGTCGGCCATCGCCCGCTCGGTGAGTAATACGATCTCAGGATGGAGCTCCCGCAGGCGGCGGTTAATCTCGACGTAGTGATAGTCGCGAGCAGGCGTATAAATTTCTCGTCGCTGCTCGCTTACGTTTAGCGGCTGAACTTTCGACCTTGCCTCAGTCACAAGGTTGAGCAAGGCATTCTGCATTGTGACAATCCGGTCTAGGACGCCATGAATGAGCCGCCGCATGTGATCCGGGTCCTGAATGCCCAGCTTTTCGCTGTTCGTCAGCCACAGTTTCAACAGCCCACCAAGTCGGCCCTGATCGCCGTTGATCTTCGCGAGCGTGCCGACAAGCTCCGCGTCGATCACGCCTTGAATCTTGTAGCCAACTCCGACATTGCGCAGATAGCGCGAAACGCTCAGGCCGGCGGCCTGCGCGTTCGCCTCGATCTGCGCCTTTTCTTCCAGCGTGCACGACACCTTTAAACGGATCGTGCGCGCATTGTTTTTGTCGTCCTTCATGGCGTCCAATCGCCTCTTAAACGTCGGCGATAGCCGATTAGTCCCGAAGAGCAAGTCTGCCGTTGAGGGCGTAGCACGAATAACGGAAAGTGACGTGGGTCCGTTCGCCTGCGAATGGGCCCACGTCCTCTTCCTTGGATTGACGATAATGCTCGATGGGATGCGTTGAACTTGGACTGGGCAGGGGCCAACCAGGTGATCGCCGTCGCGGGCGGCTCAACTAACGCCGCGGGCAGCACGCCGTATCGTCGCAGTCGAAGGAGGTTATCGGCAGCTTCGGCCGAGGAGATTCTAACGAGCGCGCACTATAACAAGCGATCGCCGGGTCGACCTACCTTGTCTCCCCGTATCACACCTAGTACATCCGGGAGCAACGTTGTCCACATGCGATCTTGGGTAAAAGATAAGGTAGTAAGAAGGTAGCGGGCGATCACCTTTCCTTGGAGGCTTTGCCCAAAAGCGCTCCGCTCCATCTAGCGGAACGCTACCCCGTCCGTAGGGAACGCTACCCCGATAGGTCGGAATGCTACCCCGAGGCGAACGGAACGCTACCCCGATGGGAGTCCGGACGGAGACGGGTCCACACCGCCTGTTCAAAACCCTTGGTGCTGAGTGTAATATGCCCGCCCGCAATAATCTCCACCCGCTCTAACTCATCCATGGCGGCGGTCAATGAACACCTGAACTTTCGCATTGGGCTGCGATACTGCATCTTCTGCTTCAGCCACTCCAAGCGGAAACGCTGAACGGTCTCGTCCGAAGTTGCGACAAGACGCTGAAGGGTTTTCGCCATGTCTTGTCCCGGTCGAATCCGCAACCGTTGCTCCCAGTCAATGAAGCTAAACTCGCGATTCTCGTAGAGGTAGCGCCATCTCGGATCCACCCGGACGGTGTAGGATTTTCGCACCTCGTCGTAGTCAAACCCGTCCAGCATGTGGAGCGCTTTGGTGGTTCCGACGTGCATTTTCGGCTTACCGTCGTTGGTCACCTCGATTACAAGCATGGCAAAAGACAGTGCTTTCATCGTGCGATGAAGCCACGCGTATTCGTAATTGCCAGTTTGCCGTCCGATGGCACGGAGAAACCGGGCTCGGCAAATTGGAACGGGCTCGCCCAATGGGCGAGTCGTGGCCTCGTACATGATCTGCATCCAAACGTCGGCCTGAGACTCGTCCAGCTGCTCGCCCCAAAACTTGATTACGGCGTCCTTGCGCGTAACCAAGATGCTCTCGCGGTGCATCGCCTTCGCGCCCCTCGCGACTGGCGCAAACAGACTCGAACGGGCGATATGGTTCGGCATCGCTCGCCTTAGCTCATCAAGGCCAGGGAGAAAGAGTTGCTGCGGTTGAGCGATTGCGGATGCCTTCTCTGCGTCCGCAGTGGCACGATTCTTCATCAACCGTGCGACTGCCGCGCCCCCGGCGCCAGGCTGGCTCGCCCGCACTGCGGTGAGCGCCACGAATTAGCGGACCGATCGGCCAGTCAGATTGTCGGCCTCGGCCAGAGCATGGCATTCCCTTCGTTGCCGGGCGACCTGCTCAGCCTTCGTTGGGCGGCCCCGTCGCGGTGACGCCGGCTTCTCGAGAGGCGCGGATGTCAGGAAGCTCGCGGCCACCACATGCGCTACAAGCCAGCTTTCGACGTCTTCTACTCGCCAGAGCAGACGTTTCGTACCGGGTAAGCGGCAAACTGGAGGCAGGGACTGTGGATTCCGAGTCGCGTCGCTCCGAACGCTTGCGACTGACTTGCGAAGGCATTCCGCCAATTGATCGACCGTGAGTAGTGCCTGCATGCGTATGACCCCGTATGCGCCATGTCACATGTATGCACATGGCGGCGTTGGTAAGCTGATGCATGCAAGATTGAGTTCTGCGGTCGATGAAGTCTCGGTAGAGTCCGAACGCTTTTTTTACCAACCCGGACGCCTGAGACGGAGACACAGTTGGCGCCACAAATTTGCCACACACAATGTGCAAAAACCTGCGCCAGAATGCAAAACAACGCACTACATCGCATGACGTAGTGCGTTGTTTTTACTGCAACTTTTGGTGGAGAGGAGGAGGATCGAACTCCCGACCTTCGCATTGCGAACGCGACGCTCTCCCAGCTGAGCTACCCCCCCAACGAAAATAATTCTAGCACAGCCATTTTCCCTTTTGCCAAGCCTCCCGCTCCGGGAAAACCTCATCTGGACGGCGCGCCGGCGAGCACCCAATCAACCACCGTGCGAATATCTGCATCGCTCATCGATTGATGGGCCGGCATCGGAATCATGCCCCATACGCCGGAGCCGCCGTCCTTCACCTTGCGAGCGAGTTTGGCCGGCGCCTGCGCGTCGCCTTTGTACTTCGCGGCGATTTGCTGAAACGACGGACCAACCAACTTGCGATCCACCGCGTGACAGCCCATGCACGCATTCGCCGCGGCGACCTGCTGGCCGCGTAGTGCGGCCTCAGCCGCGCAAGCAACCGACGTCATCATGCCCGCCATCGCACCGACCACCAGCGCGAACACAACACCCCCGCGCGTCACACCCCGCATCAAGGCACGGCCTTCGGATTACCCGGCCGCACCGCCGTCGACGAATTGACTGGCGCGGGCGCCTGCTGATCGAGCGGCCGCGCGCTCACTCCCGAATCGGGAATCGCGCCGACAGTAGGCTCACTAACCTCGGGCTGCGAGGCGGGCACCGGCGCCGTCGCGGTAGCGGCAGCAGCGGCCTCCGCTTCCTGCGGCTGGATGTACTGGAACACCTTGACGACCTGCACGACCCCAGGCACGCGGCTCGTGACATCAGCGCCGATTTTGCCCTCATCCATCGTGACGAGGCCCATCAGATAGACGTTGCCGCGCTCGGCAACGACCTTGAAGTTGTTCGCCGAAATGTTCTTCTCGGCGATCAGCGCGGTCTTCACGCGCGTTTCGAGGTAGGTGTCGTTGGTGCGCGACGAGAATGAACTCGCCGGCATGATCGCCAGTTCATTGACGATCGTATTCACGTTGTTCAGGTTCCGCACGATGCTCTCGGCACGCTGCTTCGACACTTCGCCCGCGACCTCGCCGGTCAGCAGCACGCGGCGGTTGAACACCGTGACGTTCACGTGTGCGGAGTCCGGCAGATTCTGGCTGATCTGCGACAGCGCCTTCACCTGAATCTCGCGATCCTCGGTCTGCGCGCCGAGCGTGCGACGGTCGGTCGCCATCAGCGCGCCGCCACCCGCCGCGGCCCCGACGGCGAGAAAGCAGCCTTGCAGCGTGGCCGACAGTCCCGCCGCGAACCCGACCACGAGCACGGTTCTCACCAGTGTCTTCTTGATGCGGAATACGCTCATCAACTAGCTCTCCTTCGAAATCAGTCTCAGTCTTCGCCGAGCAACATGGCATCGATGCCGTCGCAAAGGCAATGGATGGTCAGCAGGTGCACTTCCTGGATGCGCGCGGTGCGCTCGGACGGCACGCATACGTGGATGTCGGTGTCGCTCAATACTTCCTGCGCGCGTCCGCCGCCCTTGCCGGTCAGTGCGACGACGATCATTTCGCGCTCGTGCGCCGCTTCGATCGCGGCGAGCACGTTCGCGGAATTGCCGGATGTGGTGATCGCGAGCAACACGTCGCCGGGCTGACCGAGGGCCCAGACTTGCTTCGCGTAAATCTGTTCGAACGAATAGTCGTTGGCGATCGCGGTGAGCACTGAGGTGTCGGTGCTGAGCGCAATGGCCGGCAGGCCTGGCCGCTCGCGCTCGAAGCGGCCGATCAGTTCGGCCGCGAAATGCTGCGCGTCAGCGGCCGAACCACCATTGCCGCACGCGAGGATGCGATTGCCGTTGGCGAGCGCGGCGAACATCGTATCGATCGCGGCGGCGATCGGCATCGACAGGGTTTCGAGGGCTTCGAGTTTGACTGCCGCGCTGTCGCGGAAGTGTTGTTGGATGCGTTCGACTGACATCGAGTCTCTATCTTCTACCGCGAATGGACCGCACTCTGCGGCCGTGTTGTGAAGTCATACTGCCAGGCTGTGGCCGCCGATGAGCTCGCGCGGCACGCGAGCGCAAGTTTATCGCACTCACGCGCGTTGTCCGCGTGAGCCGTCAGAGTTCGTCGGCGCGAAACGCATCGCGCAACCACACGAGCCTGCCGCTCTCGAACACGACGACGTCGAAACGGCACGCGGGTTCATCGCGCGGGGCGCGGTTCGTCGCGGCGCGAGTCGCGAGATAGTGGCGCGCCGCTCGCACGATGCGCTGCCGCTTCTGCCAACCGATGCTCGCAGCCGCACCGCCGTAATGCCGCTGCGCGCGCGCGCGAACTTCGACGAACACCAGCGCGCCGTCGCGATCGCTCATGACGAGATCGATCTCGCCGCCTCGACACGTCACGTTGCGTGCGACGAAGCGCAGACGCTGACGCTGCAAAAATTCTTGTGCGCGTGCTTCGAAAGCGGCGCCGACGGATTTGGACTGGTGCGCGCAGGAAAAGTTGTGGGCGGCTTTTGGGCTGGCGTTGATGGGCGTCTTTTGCGCAGTCCTCGCCGCGCCCTGCTCGCGCAAGCCCACATGGCACAATGTCGGCCTCGTTCCGTCTGTTTGTGTCTTCCGTGTCATGACTCCTCTCTCCGAACTCGCGCAAGGGCAGCAGTACCCCGCCGCCGCGCTGTATGTGGTGGCCACGCCGATCGGCAACATCGCCGACATCACGCTGCGCGCGCTGCACGTACTCGGACTCGCGGATCGCATCGCCGCCGAGGACACCCGCAACACCGGTCAGCTGCTCGCGCGCTACGGCATCTCGAAGCCGCTCGTCGCCGTGCATCAGCACAACGAGCGCGCCGCCGCGCAGCGCGTCATCGAGTATCTGCAGGCCGGCGAGCGCGTGGCCTACGTGTCGGACGCGGGGACGCCGGGCATCTCTGACCCGGGCGCCAAGCTCGTCGATGCGGTGCGCGAGGCCGGCTTCACGGTGGTCCCGCTGCCCGGCGCGAGCGCGCTCGCCACCGCGCTCAGCGCGACCGGCGACTGGGTCGCGACGTTCTCGTTCCTCGGCTTCCTCCCGCCGAAGCCGAAGGCGCGCGCCGCCGCCTTGCAGGCGCTCGCGCAACATCCTCACGCGATGGTGTTCTACGAAGCACCGCACCGAATCGTCGAGACGGTGCAGGCGCTCGCCGATGCGTTCGGCGGCACGCGCCGTCTGCTGATCGCGCGGGAACTGACGAAATTACACGAAGCGCTGCACCAGGGCACCCTGGCCGAAGGGCCAGCGTGGCTCGCCGCCGATGCGAACCGGCAACGGGGCGAATTCGTGCTGGTGGTCGAAGGCGCGTCGCCCGAAGCGTCCGGCGAGCACGATCACGACGCGCTGCTCGGCATCCTGCTGGAAGAATTGACGGTCAGCAGCGCCGCGAAGGTCGCGGCGGCGCTCACGGGCGCATCGCGCAATGCGCTGTACACGCGCGCGCTCGCACTGAAGGAAGACAAGCCCGACACCTGAAGGCCAGGCGGGCAAAGCGGAAGAAAAAGAAAAGGGCCGCATATCGCGGCCCTTCGCTTGTCTACAGACGGTTGGTTCTGCCGACGCGGCATCACCGGCGCGTCACGTCACATCACTTGTTCGAATCCGAGTTCGACGCGAGCGTCTCGTTCAGCTCGGCGCGCGCTTCCTGCTGCGTGAGCCCTTCGATCTTGACCCGCGCGGTGCCGCTGTGGCGCATGTCGAGCATGCCGGCGGCCGCCATCGACAGGTCGATCACGCGGCCGCGCGCGTACGGACCGCGGTCGTTGATCCGTACGATCACCGAGCGCGAATTGGCCGGATTGGTCACGCGCACGTACGAGCCGAGCGGCAGCGTACGATGCGCGGCCGTCAGGGCGTGCATGTCGTAACGCTCGCCGTTGGCGGTGCGGCGGCCGTGGAAGAAGCGCCCGTACCACGACGCGCGTCCAATCTGATGGAAGTCCGGCACATCGACGCCGTCGTCGGTGAGCGGCTTCGCATCAGCCAGCGACGGCGCAGGCGCGTTCGACGTGCTCGGGCTCGAGGCCGGCGCGCTACCGAACGATTGAGGTCCGAAAGAACTCAGGTGCACGTTCTTCGTACGTTGCGGCGTGTCGTTCGCGGACGTGTCGCTCGCGCCCGGAGGCGTGGCGCAACCGGCCAGTACAAAAAAGGCAAAAAGAGTCCCTAGACCACGGGATAGCCGAGTTTTCATAAGACGTGCAAACACATAGTCGAGCCGCGTCACCCGCGAAACTGCTGGGCATGTTGCTTGCGGCTCCGGCGGTAGGGACGACGACGCGCCGCGCGAAAAAGCGCAGTACGTCAAAGCCCGGATGCGGCTGACTCAGCCGCTACCGCACGGTTAATTTTCACGTCTGGCGCAACCTGTCCCCGGCAGCCTGACCAGACCCCACATGCCGCCAATTGAACGTGGCAAACACGTTCTTGCGCGCGCAACTCAGCGCGCAGGAACGGCGGCGTAGGCCCCACCCAGCGTCACGGAGGTTAATTCCGTAGCAGGCGCGCGGCGCCTGGCTGGGCAAGACGTGTGCATCGAACGCATCGATACTTGATGGCCGTCGGCATGCCGACAGCCCTTACTTGAATAGCGAGCGGCGTCCCCGTTTTGTGGGGATGCGTCGCCTTGTGGCTGCACAACTCTTGTGCATGGACTCCATTATACCCAAAAAAAAATTTTGGGATGGCGAGCGCCCCCAATCCTTGATCAATCTTCACATTTATCGCAAAAATGGGCCTACCACAGGCGCAACAGTGCCATGCGTAAGCCCCGTCGCATCGGCGACGGAGACTGTCGCGAGGCCGGTACAATCAACGTTTTTCCAGCGCGTCGTTCCAGCCATGAAAGTCACCCTGATCCCCGTCACGCCGTTCCAGCAGAACTGCTCGTTGCTCGTTTGCGAGACCACGGGGCGCGCGGCCGTCGTCGATCCGGGCGGCGACCTCGACGTGATCCAACGTGAGATCGCGCGGCAGAACGTGACCGTCGAGAAGGTCTTGCTGACCCATGGCCACATCGATCACTGCGCCGGCGCGAAGACGCTCGCCGGCCATTACGGCGTCCCGATCGAAGGTCCGCATCCCGACGAACGCTTCTGGCTCGACAAGCTGCCGGATCAAAGCACGCGCTTCGGCTTCCCGGCCGCCGATGCCTTCGTGCCGGACCGCTGGCTACAAGACGGCGACACCGTGCAGTTCGGCGACGAAACCTTCGAGGTCTACCACTGCCCCGGCCACACGCCGGGCCACGTGGTCTTCTTCAGCCGCGCGCACCGGCTTGCGCTGGTCGGCGACGTGCTGTTCGCCGGCTCGATCGGCCGCACGGATTTCCCGCGCGGCAACCACGCGGACCTGATCCGCTCGATCCGCGACAAACTTTGGCCGCTCGGCGACGACGTCACGTTCGTGCCGGGCCACGGCCCAACCTCGACGTTCGGCGCCGAGCGCCGCACGAATCCCTACGTCGCCGACGGAGTGGGCGCATGAGCAGCGAAATCTATGTCAGTACCGACGTCGAAGCGGACGGCCCCATTCCAGGCCCGCATTCGATGCTGAGCTTTGCATCCGCCGCGTACACAGAGGACAAGCGGCTGATCGCGACGTTCTCGGCGAATCTCGAACTACTCGAAGGCGCGGCGCCGCATCCAGTGCAGGAAGCGTGGTGGAAGACCCAGCCGGAAGCATGGGCGGCTTGCCGCCAGGATTTGCAGAAGCCCGAGGCCGCCCTGAGCGCCTATGTCGACTGGGTCGAGGCGCTGCCGGGCAAGCCGGTGTTCGTCGCGATGCCGGCTGGCTTCGACTTCACCTATATGTTCTGGTACATGATGCGCTTCGTCGGCCGCTGCCCGTTCTCGTGGTCGGCGCTCGATATCAAGACGCTCGCGTTCGCGATGACCGGCCTGCCGTACCGCAAGAACATCAAGCCGCGCTTTCCGAAACATTGGTTCGACGAGCATCCGCACACGCACGTCGCACTCGACGACGCCATCGAGCAGGGTGCCCTCTTTTGCAACATGCTGAAGGACTTGCGCGCGCGTCAGCCCGAGCTGCCGGGGGACGGCAAGGATGATGGGGACGGCTCAGGGCAAAACGCCGCTCCGGACCCGGTAAATTAGGCGATCTCGCTCGCGAGAGCCGTTTTACATTGCGTTTCGTTTTCGCGCCCTCTACCATTCGTTGATACGGCGACGCTAACGGAGGCGCAGTTGACACTCGATACGTTCTCACAGAAGATCCTGCGCCTGCTGCAGCTCGACGCACGCCGTTCCGTGCAGGAAATCTCCGACCAGGTCGGGTTGTCGAGCACACCGTGCTGGCGGCGCATCAAGGATATGGAACAGTCGGGCGTGATCCAGCGCTACACCGCGCTGCTCGATCGCGAAAAGCTCGGCTTGCACGTGTGTGCGCTCGCGCATATCCATCTGACACGTCACACCGAAGGCGGCGTCGAGCAGTTCGAGCGGGAAATCGCTACCTGCCCCGAAGTGACCGAGTGCTACAGCACGACCGGTGAATCCGATTACATCCTGAAGATCGTCGCGCCGGACATCAAGGCGTACGACAGCTTTCTGCACGAACGCATTTTCAAGATTCCGGCCGTTGCGCAGGTGCGCACGAGCGTGGTCCTGCGCGAAATCAAGTTCGATACGCAGTTGCCGTTGTGACGGATGCCGCTGCCGCGGGCGGCATGGAAGTTCGCGGTTTCGGGCGTCCGAAACTCGCCAAACTCAGTCGGCGTTGTGAGGCTCGCTGGCGGTTGACCGACCGGCGGGGGCCGCGCCGGTCTTGAGCTCCGCCGTCGAACCGCCTCGCGCGGCAGAGATATCCCGTTGCAGCAGCACGTCGAGCTTGCGTGCGCCGAGACGACGCTTGAGCGCCGCAAGATCGACGCGGCCGAGCGACTGCGCCTCGCTCTCCAGCAGACGAGCGGCTTCGGCGCCCTCCGCAGTACACCCTTCAGCAGACCCCGCCGCCGGCAACACAACCTCCACATCGAGCCCGGTGCTCAGGTAGTGCAGATTCACGGCAGCGGCCCGCAGGCCACCGGCAGCGAGCGCCGCGTCGACCTCTGCGGTCACGCGCTCACGCGGCGGCAGATCGACCGGTGGATGCGCGAGCGCGTCGTTTTCCGGGTCAACGTGGATCAGCGCGTCGAGCACGCGCTTGTCGGTCAGCACACGCAGACGCGCCGACTCCGCGATGTAATGACCTTCCGACACCGAAATCATCGGATCGACGAGGATATGCGCGTCGACGAGCGCGAAATCGCCCGTCTTGCGCGTGCGCATTTCGTGCACGTCACGCACGCCCGGGGTGGACATCAGCAGCGCGCGCATATCGGCGGCGGCGGTTTCGTCGAGCGCGCGGTCCGACAGATCCTGCAGCGCGTCCCAACCGAAGGTCCAGCCCATGCGCGCGACCATGAAGCCGACGATAGCCGCCGCGATCGGGTCGAGCAACCGCAAGCCGGCGAGACTGCCGACCACGCCGATCCCCACCACCAGCGACGACGCCGCGTCCGAGCGGGCGTGCCATGCGTTCGCGATCAGCATCGCGGAACGTACCCGATTCGCCTCGCTCAGCATGTAGCGAAACAGCGCTTCCTTCGAGACCAGTACGAGCGCCGCGACCGCGAGTGCGCTGATATGCACGGCGGGGATATTTTGTAGATCGGCGAGCCGCGTACCGGCGCGCCACAACATACCGACGCCGACCGAGATCAGCAGCGCGCCGAGAAATAAGGACGCCACCGTCTCATAACGGCTATGCCCGTAATTGTGATCGGCGTCGGGTTTTGCCCCGCTATGCCGATTGGCAATCAGCACGACAAAATCGGAAATCAGATCGGCGAGCGAATGGATACCGTCGGCAACCAGCGCCTGCGAGTGCGCGATCGTGCCGATGATGATTTGCAGCGTCATCAATACGGTATTGACCGCAATACTCGCAAAGGTACTCTTGCGTGCAACGCGTTGTTTCTCGGCGGTTTGGGCGATCGCGGCGGACGGCATGCTGAAAAGGCGGAAGGTTAATTGTTGTTATTGTACTCGCCACAATTCGCTTGCGCAGGAAGCCAAAGAAAAAAACCTTTTTAAATCAGTCGCTTATCGAAACGAAAAGCATTCGCGTTCCAGTTGCCTGAAGTGCATGCGCCAGAAAACGGGCGCCGCAAATGACAAAACCGCGCCCTGAACGGTGCGCGGCTTTCTGAGATTCAGCAGCAGGCTATAAACGCGGTGGATTGCCAGTATTCGCATTACGCGCAGGCAACCCTTACCGCCCACCAGATCGCGATTACTTCTGGATCAGAAACTTTTCGCGATCAAGCCCTGCGATCCAGCGCGGCGGTTTGCCGCGACCGGACCACGTGCTGCCGCTTTCGGGATCGCGATATTTAGGTGCGACGCCTGCGCGCGGCCGGCTCGCTTTAGCGCCCTTGGGTGCGCGGCCGCCGCCGAGTTCGCTCAGCGAAATGCCATAGTCGGCCATTTTCTGCTTGATTTCATTCAACACTTCCGCGTATTCGCGCGACTTCGCTTCTTCAATCTGCTTTTCGAGCTTCTCGCGCTGCGCGAGTAGTTCCTTGTAGGAAGACATAGGTTCCCTTGTGGTATGGATAAATGACGCCGGTCTTATGCCGACTCGCCTTTGAAGGTTTCATGCCTCGGAATTTGATGGCGAGATTAACACAAAATAGAAAGGCTGGATAAGCGCCTGGAAAAAATTAATTTAAATTCGTTTCAAAAAGTTTCCTGCGCCGCTTCTGGGTCGGACTACGGCCTTTCAAATCGCTGATTTCGCACACCGCTGAAAAAATCCCGCCGATTCGCATATTGATCCGATTCAACTATCAGAAAATGAGACCCGAGGCGCCCATTGCACATGAAACATTTCACGGCATGAAAGCTTTGACTGGAATAAGCACGCCTTTTGATACAAGTGTCCCTCCCTCGCGACTGGCGCAGGCTTGTTTTTCGATAAACGATAAATGCTTAATTCGCATGCCGCTCGATGCAGACTTCGAGCGCCGCATGCAATGTCCCGGAATCGGACCGCGCGTCATCGAATGCGAAACGGCGGCGCACGCCGTTGCGTTTCAGATCGGCGCCATAACGATCGACGCCCAGCAATTCGATGTCGCCCGCGCCACTGAGCCGGCGCCCGAACTCCGCGATCAGCGCGTCCTCCTCGCTGGCGGCAAGCGGTGACAGCGGATCGAGTTCCGCGCCGTCGAGCCAGCCCATCGCGCCGAAGCCGCCGATGTAGCGCAGCCGCTCGATCTCCATGATCCAGAAGGTGAAATCGCCCAACGCCAGATAGCGCTCCGCGTCCGGGTGATAGCGCAGGTAGCGCCGCAACAGTTCCGGGCTCGAGTCGACCGGCTCGAAACGGCCGAGCAGCGTCACGCGCTGGCCGCCCAGCACGTCGCCATCGGGTGCGTCGACGGCCAGGAAACCGGCGCGCGGATCGGCGTGGAGATTGTGCGTGTGCTCCGCGAGCCGGCTCACGAGGATCGTCGGACGATGCTGCGCGTCCGGCGCGAACGGCAGCACCGACGGATACGGAAAGCCCTCGGGCTGGCGAGCGTGCGTGGCGAGCGTGCCGACCGCGGCCGTGTGCAGCAGATGCAGCGGAGCGTGAGCGGGAATGTTCAACTGAGCGTTCCTCGGTGAAAGAAAAAACGAACGGACAGCGGTGAGCGGCGCAAAAGCCGTCACGCGCAGCATTGCAAAGACAACTGCGGCGCACCAAAGCATGACATCCAGCAATCCCGCTTCGTTGCATCCACTGCCCATCAATCGTATGCGCCCGATCCCACGGCTCCAAGCGTTAGCCACCACGCTTCGATAAAATCGGAGATCCGCTTTCAATGCGCTTTCTCGCGCCCTCCGCCCCGAGACCTCCGTGCCCGATCACCACGCCTCCGAATTCGCCGTCCTCCCGGCCGCCCATCGCGACCTGTCCGTCACTGCACGCCAACGCGCACGGATCGCCACGATGGCGCTGTTTTTCATCGCCGGCATGATGTACGCGTCGTGGGGCGTGCACGTGCCGACGGTGCGCGACCGCTTCCATCTGGATCCGGCGATGCTGTCGTTCGCGTTGTTCGCGGTGGCGGGCGGATCGATCGGCGCGATGGTGACCAACGCGTCGTGGATCGCGCGGGTCGGCACGCGCCGCGCCTGCCTGGCCGGCGGACTCGCGATGGCCGCCTGCGCGGCGCTGATTCTGGTCGTGCCGGCGTACTGGATTCTGCTGGTCGTGCTGGCCGTCTTCGGCGCCGGCATGGCCACGCTCGACGTCGCTATGAACGCCGAAGCGAGCGCCGTCGAAAAGGCGCTCGGCAAACCGATCATGTCGTCGCTGCACGGGATGTTCAGCCTTGGCGGCATGTTCGGCGCGGCGGTCGGCGGGGCGCTGCTGTCTCGCGGCATGGCGCCGGCGCTGCATCTCGCGCTCGCCGCGGCGGCCAGCGCGCTCGTGCTGGTGCTCGCATGCCCGTCGGTGCTGCCGCACGTGCCGCACGCCGAGCATCCCGATGCCGCGACGCCGCGTGCGAGCCGCTGGCGCTCGCCGGCGCTATGGGCGCTCGGCACGATGGCGCTGGTCGCACTGATTGCCGAAGGCGCGATGTACGACTGGGCCACGGTCTATATGCGCGATGTCGTGCTCTCGACGCCAGCGCTCGCCAGCGCCGCCTACGCGGCGTTCTCCGGCGGCATGGCGGCCGCCCGTTTTGCCGGCGACGCGGTGCGCGCCCGCTTCGGCGCACCGCAGCTCGTGATGATCAGCGCGACGCTCGCCTGCGCCGGGATGGTCGACGCGCTGCTGCTGCCGAATCCGGTGGCCGCGCTCGCCGGCTTTGCGCTGATCGGCCTGGGCCTCGCGAACATGATGCCGGTGCTGTTCGCGGCGGCGGCGAGCGTGAAGGGTATCCACGCGGCCGAGGGGCTCGCGCACGTCGCGGGACTGGCCTATTTCGGCTTGCTGCTCGGACCGGTGATCATCGGCGCCGTCGCGCAGGTGACCAATCTGACGATCGGGCTGTCGGTCGTCGCGGTGTGCGCCGCGATGATCGCCTTCGCCGGGCCGAAGGTGCTGCGGCGTTTGAAGATCTGACAGGCGCGGTGAACAAATGAAAAGGCACGCAAGCCTCGCGGCCCACGTGCCTCTCAAGCAGCGAATCGAAGTGCGGCGCAAACGCCGCCTTCGATCACACCGAATTTACATCTTGACGACGTCGAGCAGCGTCTTCTTGCCTTGCTTGTAGTTGTACAGCGAGATCACGCCGTGCTGCAGGTCGCCCTTCGAGTCGAACGTCGTTTCGCCGATCACGCCCTTGTAGTCGGTCGCCGGCATCGCTGCCAGGATCTTCGCCGGATCGGTCGAGTTAGCGCGCTTCATCGCGTCGACGATGATGTATACCGCGTCATACGTGAACGGCGCGTAAATCTGGATCGGCTGACCGAAGCGCTTCTCGTACTTCGTTTCGAACGCCTTGCCGCCCGCCATCTTTTCGAGCGCCATGCCGGCTTCCGAGCAGACGATGTTGTCGGTTGCGTCGCCGGCCAGGTCCGACAGCTTGTCGGTACACACGCCGTCACCTGCCAGCACCTTCGCGCGCAGGCCGAGCTGCTTCGCCTGCTTGGCGAACGGGCCACCGGTTGCGTCCATGCCGCCGTACATGATCGCGTCGGGATTTTCCCCCTTGATCTTCGTCAGAATCGCGCGGAAGTCGACGGCCTTGTCGTTCGTCGCGTCGTGCGACACGACGTTCAGACCGAGCGCCTTCGCCGTCTTCTCGAACTCGTTCGCCAGACCCTGGCCGTAAGCGGTCGAGTCGTCGACGATCGCGACGCTCTTCACCTTCATGCCCTTGGCCGCGTAGTTCGCGAGTGCCGGGCCTTGCTGAGCATCGGTCGCGACGACGCGGTAGGTCGTCTTGAAGCCTTGCTGCGTGTAGGCCGGGTTCGTTGCCGACGGCGAGATCTGCACGATGCCCGAATCGCTATAGATCTTCGATGCCGGGATCGAGGTGCCCGAGTTCAGGTGGCCGACCACGGCGACGACCTTGTCGTCGACGAGCTTCTGCGCAACCTGCGTAGCCGTGCGGGGGTCAGCCGCGTCGTCTTGCGCGTCGAGTTGCAGCGTGACCTTCTGGCCGCCGATCGTCAGACCCTTCGCGTTGATTTCCTCAACGGCCAGGCGCGCGCCGTTCTCGTTGTCCTTACCCAGGTGAGCGATACCGCCAGTCAACGGCGCAACGTGACCGATCTTGATGACCGTGTCGGCCGCGGCCGATGTTGCCAACGTCGCGAACAGCAGAGCGGCAGCGCTGATCGGCAACAGCTTTTGAATTTTGATGCTCATGTAAGTCTCCAGTTTCGGTCAAAACAACGTAATCGCCCTGTGCCCCGCTTCCCCTACACGTGTCGCTCAGTCCCGTGGACGACCACGCCGGTTGCATCGTTCATGCACTTGGCCAGTACGTTTACCGGACTGTTTGTGACAGTTGGCAAACCGTACTTGCGCGCAAGTGTAGGCCAACAAATTAATTTGCGGGAATTTTTTGAGAAAGTGGGAACAACACTAATAGCGCAGTTCGTACGCGAGCCGCTCGCGGCTTGGGTGAGCGAGCCGAAAAGCCCCAGCCCATGCGGGTTTCCGCTAATTGGGAAGTTTCTCCGCAGGCGCGGATTTAGTCTTTTCCCGGCTTCTGTCACATAAGATTCGAAGGGTTTTTCAACTCAAAAATGTGGCGAGCAGCACAGGAATGTGACAGCGGTAAAAAACTTAAATCAGCCTTAAATCGGCCACGCAATCAACGCATGAACTCGGCGATTCGCGCGGAGGCCGCCCGGCATTCCCGCTCGAGCTGCGTCATCAGTTCAGTCGCGCCGATTGCTTCGGCGCGCCGCGCTTTGCCGCTGCGCCTGCGTCAACGCGTTTTGCACCGGATACGGCGCGGTGCTTTCCGCCGATTCGCGCAAACGTTGCATCAACGGATTGCGGATGCCGCGCGCGTGACGCCCCGTGATCGCGCGCGGCATCGTGGTCGGCGTATCGGACATGCCGCGCACGCGGGTTTTCCATACCTCGGCGATCGCGTTCTCGCGGGTGGTCAGAAATGCGATGCCCATCATCGCGGTTTGCGCGCCGAGCGCGCGTGCCGCGACGATGCCGCGACCGTCCATAATGCCGCCGGCCGCGAGCACCGGCAGCCCGGTCGCGTCGACCAGTTGCGGCACGAGCGCCATCGTGCCGACCAGCGCATCTTCGAATACGCCGATGAACGTGCCGCGATGCGCGCCTGCCTCTGCGCCCTGCGCGCGCGACGGCATCGGCGCCCGCATCGCGCCACGCGACACCTTCGGCACATGCGTCGCAGTCCCAACTACATGGCTGCCGCTTTGCGTGCAGACGCTCGACGTCAGCCGCCGATAACGGCCCGAACGTAAAGCCGGCGACCGCCCCACGCAATTCGATCAGTGCCTCCAGTTGTGCGCGAAAGTCAGGCGCATAGTGCGCGAGCGGCTGTCGCATCGGCCGCGAAGTCCCCGTCCCGCCTCACTGCAAGCCGGTTCTTTTGATGGCAAACTAATCGCCCGTTGCAGGGCCGCGTGGCCTTGAGCGTTTCGTACACACCGACCTCGCGCGGCGTTCGCGCGAGTCAATGGAGAACAACATGAGCACGACTTCCCGATGGATCGACATCCCGGCCGGCAACGACACTTTCGGCGGCTACCTCGCGCTGCCGAAGGGCGGCAAGGGGCCGGCCGTCATCATCATTCAGGAAATCTTCGGCGTGAACAGCCATATTCGCTCGGTCGCCGATCAGTACGCGCAGGACGGCTATGTCGCGCTCGCCCCGGACGTGTTCTGGCGCGTGCAGCCGCGCGTCGAGTTGACGTATGAGGGCAAGGATCGCGAAAAGGGCATCGAACTGATGCAGAAGACCAAAGTCGACGACGCGGTCGCCGACATCGGCGCCGCCGCGGCCGCCTTGCGCGCACTGCCGGAAGTGACCGGCAAGGTCGCGGCGATCGGCTACTGCTTCGGCGGCCGTCTCGCCTATCTCGCCGCGGCGGCCGGTTCGGTCGACGCCGCTGTCGCCTACTACGGGGGCGGCATCCACAACCATCTCGACAAGGCCGCGAACGTCAAAGTGCCGATGCAGTTCCACTACGGCGAGCTCGACGCGCATATTCTGCCGTCGGACATCGGCCAGATTCAGGAGCGCTTCGCGGGTCGCGCCGACGTGCAATTCAACATCTACCCGAACGCGGATCACGGCTTCAACTGCTCGGATCGTGCGTCCTACAACCAGCACGCATCGGCATTGGCGCATGGCCGCACGCTGACGTTCCTCGGCGAGCGGATGTAATTCGCGAAGCTCACGCATATAGAGTGAGCATCCGAATTCACATCAGTCACGTCGGCGCTCAACTCAGGTACTCTGTGGAAGACAGCGTGTCAGCCGACACGCCGTCTTTTCACATGCGCGACGCCCGGGCGGAGCAACGCGAAATCGAGCGAAACCGCGAGGGCTCAACCGACGTGCTATCAGACTATCTCGCTCATGACGCCATCGGCCTCGCCGAACTCGTGCGCACACGCCAGGTTAGCGCGCGCGAACTGATCGACGTTGCGATCTCGCGCACCGAGGCCGTCAATCCGGCCATCAACGCAGTCGTCCTGAAGGACTACGATGCGGCCCGCCAGCGCGCGTCACGCGACGACGCAAATCGCGCGAATAGCGTCGACGGTGTGAACGGAACGGAGAACTCCTCCGCTCACGCCGCGCTCGCCGGCGTGCCGTTTCTGATCAAGGATCTCGGCGCGCCCGTGGCGGGGCTGCGCATGGCCATGGGCAGCCGACACTACCGCCACTTCATTCCGACGCAGGACGCGCCGGTCGTCGCGCTCGCGAAAGCGGCGGGTCTGAACATCTTCGCGAAGACCAGCACCTCAGAGCTCGGCCAGATGCCTTATACGGAGCCCGAACTATTCGGCGCGTGCCGCAATCCGTGGAATCTCGATCACACGCCGGGCGGTTCGAGCGGCGGCGCCGCGGCGGCGGTCGCCGCCGGCGTGGTGCCGCTCGCGCATGCGTCGGACGGCGGCGGCTCGATCCGGATTCCGGCGTCATGCTGCGGACTGTTCGGCCTGAAGCCGTCTCGCGGTCGCGTGCCGCGCGCGGCGCAGGCCAGTGCCGGCGAACTCGGCATCGATCACGCCGTATCGCGCAGCGTGCGCGACAGCGCATTGCTGCTCGACCTGCTGGCGGGCAACGCCGAACGGCCGGCCGGCGCCCCCGGCACCTTTCTCGGCGCGACCCGCGAGCCATGTAAGCCGCTGACGATCGCCTACGTGACCGAGCCGATGCTCGCGCCGTCGTTATCGGCCGATGCCCGCGCCGCGCTCGACGACGCCGCGCAACTCGCGAGTTCACTCGGCCATCGTCTGGAGCCGGTGACGCTCGGCGTCGATTTCGCGGCGGTCCGTCATGCGTTCCTGACGCTGTGGTCGGTGACCGCCGAAGACCTCGTGCTGAACGCGGAGCGCATCACAGGGCACAAGCCGGCGCGCGCCGAGTTCGAAATTTCGACGTGGGCGATGGCGCATGTCGGCCGCAAGATCGGCGAACAGGGTTTGCCGGCCGCGCTCGAAGAACAGCGGCGCATCACTGCGCGTCTGACCGATCTGCTGAACCGCTACGACGTGCTGTTGTGCGCGACGCTCGCGTCCGCGCCGATCAAGATCGGCGAGATGCGGCCGAGCTCGGTCGAGCGCATGCAGATGCGCGCGGTCACCACGATGCCGCTGGAACGATTGATGAAGAAACTGCTGTTCGAAGCGTCGAACAAGGCATTCGCGTGGGCCGGCTGCACGGAGCTGTTCAACCTGAGTGGCCAGCCGGCGATGTCGGTGCCCTTGTACTGGAACGCGCGCGGGCTGCCGATCGGTGTGCAGTTCGCCGCGCGTGTCGGCGGCGAAGCGACGCTGTTCAGACTCGCCGCGCAACTCGAGGCGGCACGGCCGTGGTTCGACAGGCGCCCGCCATTGATGAAAGCGCGCCGCTAAAATATCCAGCGGCGCGCTGCAATCCGCATGCGGCGCAAAACGCCACGATGCACGCAGTCGCGGGATGCGCAGCAATGTCGCCGCGCATCCCGCGCAAAGCCTGCGAGCACATCGAACACAGGCTCGATCAGGTCTTCTTGTTATAGGCGCTGCACCAGCCCGTGGCCGCGACCTGTTTGCCCGCGAACATCGGGCAGCCGCCGTAGGCATCGCCCGCCTTGCCCTGGAAGAAGCTGCAGTTGCTGCATTGCTGGCCCGGCTGGAATTTGGCGAATTTCGCCTTGTCGACCTTGCTCGCGTCCGCCTTGTAGCCAAGCGCCTGCGCGGTCGGATCGGTTTCGGAGACTTTCGGCGCGTCGGCGAACGCCTGGCGCGACAGTGCGAGTGTCGATGCCACACCGATGCTGGTGATCAAAAACGTACGACGGGAAGATCTCATGGGGACTCACTCCATTTATATTGGAATCAACGCCGTTCTGATGACAGCGTTCGCCAAGGATAGCAACGAAGCCGTCTCCGGTGATATTCCAAATGCTGGAGATAAGCAGTTCGGTACGGTGTAACCGCGGCTTTACGCGCGCCCCGCCAGCTCGCAGACCCGCTGCGCGATCGCCAGCGATGCCGTCAGACCCGGCGACTCGATGCCGAACAGATTGACGAGCCCGCGCACGCCATGCGCGGCCGGCCCCTGAATCACGAAATCGGCGGCGGGTTCACCAGGACCTGAAAGCTTCGGACGAATCCCCGCGTAAGCCGGCTGCAATGCGTTATCGGGCAAGGCCGGCCAGTACGCGCGAATCGCCGCATAAAACGACTCCGCGCGACGTGGATCGACGTCGTAATTGATCGCGTCGACCCACTCGACGTCGGGACCGAAACGCGCCTGGCCGCCGAGATCGAGCGTCAGATGCACGCCGAGGCCGGCCTCGTTCGGCATCGGATAAATCAGGCGGCTGAACGGCGCGCGCCCCGAGATGCTGAAGTAATTGCCGCGCGCGAAGTAAAGCGGCGGCACGTGGCGCGGGTCGAGCCCGCGAATCTTGCGCGCGAGCGCGTTCGCATGCAGACCCGCGCTGTTGATCACGCAGGCGGCGCTGATCGTGGTCGGCGCCGCACCGCCGACCGCGATCGTGAAGCGGCCGTTGTGAGCCTCGATCGCCTCGACCGGCGCATGAAACGCGTACACGGCGCCGTCGCGCTCGGCATCGCCTTGCAGCGCGAGCATGTACTGATGACTATCGACGATCCCCGTCTGCGGCGAAAACACCGCCTCCACGCATTCGAGCGCCGGTTCGAGCGCCTGCGCCTGATCGCCGGTGATGCGCATCAGGTCGAGCACGCCGTTGTCGCGCCCTTTGGCCATGATGCTTTCGAGTTGCGGAATCTGGTTGCGCGACGTCGCGACGAGCAGCTTGCCGCAGCGCGAATGCGGCACGTTGCGCTCGGCGCAGTAGTCATACAGCATTTCGCGGCCGCGCACGCACAGCGTCGCCTTCAGCGATCCGCGCGGATAGTAGATGCCCGCGTGAATCACTTCGCTGTTGCGTGAACTCGTGCCCACGCCGATCGCGTCGGCGGCCTCCAGCACGATCACTTCGCGCCCGCGCGCCGCGAGAGCGCGCGCCGTCGCGAGGCCGATCACGCCGGCACCGATCACTACACATTCGATTTGATCCATATCCGTTGACGCGGCGCATCGCGCCGCGCGCTGCCTCGTTCAGCCGATGGAAGGAAGACAGGAACGGCACCTCGCCGCCGCGTTCCGTTCATTGTCGAACGTATCTGTCCGCTGGGTCTGCTTATGTCTTTTTATCACCCCCACGGAAAATTGTACGACTCGGTACAGACAGAACTGACAAACGCTCGTGCGCATCGACCAGGTGATGGCGGCCCAAACTGGCTTGATCCGACGATCCACGTCGAAAACAGCAACAATTGCCGTTGCATTCACCACACACATTGTACGAATTGCCGCGACAGCCACCCGAATGACGAAAAGCGGGAGTTTGGTGCAAAAAACCGGCCGAAAACGTCAAAATCCGATCGGTTTTCGCCGGTTTCCGTAGCCGAGCCGGATATCGGCGGGTTCGATCCGGTCGCGTCCCGCGATGCGCGCCGCGCCGAAGCCGTTCAGGATCGCGCGGCGCATCTCGCGCGGCGATGCCCGCTTGAGCGCATCGAGCGTCGCGTCGCCGAGCGTCTCAGGAAAGCGCAGGCCCCAGTTGTGCGCGCCGCGGATTTCGTCGTAGATCGACTGCGCGATGCGTCGCGCGCCGGCGTGGTCCGGCGGCGGGATCTCGTAGACGTTCATGCGGTTCAGGATCGGCTCGGGGATCGCGCGTTCGTCGTTGGCGGTCGCGATCCAGATCACGTTGCCCGCGTTGATCGGAATCTCGGCGAACTCGTCGACGAAGCTCTGGGCGGTGTCGTGTTCGAGTAGCGCGTAGAGCGCACCGAGCGGGTCGTATTGCGAATCGCCGGTCGCCTTGTCGATCTCGTCGACGGCGATCACCGGGTTCGCATAACTGCCGTTCACGAGCGCATCGAACACCTTGCCCGGCTTCGCGTTCTTCCATTGCGACGACGCGCCCGACAAAATCCAGCCCGCCGTCAGCGAACTCATCGCGACGTAGTGGTACGCGGTGCCGAGCAGGCGCGCCAACTGCTTCGCGAAATGCGTCTTGCCGATGCCGGGTTCGCCAAGCAGCAGGATCGGCATCAGTTCGAGCCGATCCTCGGTTTCGAGGCACAGCGCGACCTGCTTGCGAATGTCGTCGAGCGGTGAGGAAAAATTGGGCAGCGCATCGATCAGATCGTCGATCGATGGCATCCGGTTCGGTTTCACGCAGAAGCGCAGATTGCCGGTTTTCAGCATCTTTTCGTAGGTGGCGCGCAGCGCCTCGTTCGCGCCCTCGCCGAGACCGTTCAGCGCGCTTTCGACCTCATCGAGGTCATACACCCGGCTGAACGAGGCCACGGCGATTTCCTGTTTGACCATTGCTGTCGTCATCGCTCACCCCGTCTGGCTGATCCTGCAGCGGCGGCGCCTTGTGAGCGCCGATTCCAGTCCAGTGTAGCGAGGACACAAACGCGTGCAAGCCAGCAGTCGCGCGGCTCTGCTGCTAACCATCGCTGGCATTCCGCGCCTTATCTGGAATGGATTGTTGCTGAACCGGCCCTCGTCGACCGTGTCAGAAATCGTTGCGGCCATCGGGGGTAAGATTGCTCTCTGACCTGCTGCGGCGAGAGGCAAGGCAACCCCGCAACCGACGCGTGAGCGGAGAACCTTTTATGTGGAAAACCAGTATCGTGGCCATGCTGCTTGGCGCTTCGTTGCTCGCCCACGCGCAACAACGGCCGGCGCAGCAGGTCGTGCAATGGCAATTGCAGGTAGTGAAAGATGGCCAGCAGATCGATTCGTTCGACGGCACCACTACCGTCGGCCAGGCGCGCACGGATACGCATCACCAGGTCGTGCAACACAATGTCGGCTGCAAGGACCAGCCGGCCGGCAGCATCGATCTGTCGCGCACGATCACGGTGTCGCCGCTGCGCGTCGATCCCGAGGGCGTGATGTTTTCGATCGACACGCAGGAAACGCTCGAGGACAACAGCGCGGCGCGCACCGACATCGGCTGCAAGCTGCCGCCGCAGCCGCGCCAGGTGAGCGCGAGCCATCCCGGTCTCGTTGTTCCGCCGGATCAATGGGCGAGCTGGACGATCGTCGATCGCAATCCGAACCTCGTGTACCGCGTGCGCGCAAGCGTCGTGAGCAACGGTGCGAATGCCAACGGTACGAATGGCGGCACGAGCGGCAATGGCGCCGCGACTGGCGGCAACAATCCAAACTGACAGGAACCGCGCGCCTGACCAGCGCGCTCAAACAGAACACGTGGATAACGCGGCATGCGAAACCCAGAAGAATTGATCCGCGAGAGCCTCGCGCCGAACGATTTCGTCGCTGTGAGCTGGAACCTGCACAAGGGCCGCACCCCGCTCGGTTTTCAGGCCTGGCAGGCGATGCAGCGCTGGGTTCAATCGACTCACGCGGACGCGTACTTCCTGCAGGAAGCGATGGCGCGGCGCATGCCGTCGCCGGTATTGGCAAGCAGTTTCGGCGCACCGATGGACGATCCACTGACCGACGTCTGGCACTGTCAGGCAACCGAAATCGCGCGCGCGCTCGAACTCGAAGTCGCGCTCGGCCCGAACGTGTTCAAGCCTTCGTGGCGGCACGGCAATGCAATTCTTTCGCCGCATCCGCTGGATCTCGGCGGCCGCTGGGACATTTCCGCGCATCGCTTCGAGAAGCGCGGCCTGCTGGTCGCGCGTGCGACGTTCGGCGGGCGGCTCGTCACGCTGCTGTGCGCGCATCTCGCGCTGACGCGTCCGGCTCGCTTGCGGCAGATGAACTGGATCGCGCACTGGATCGCGAAGGAAGCCCCGGACGGTCCGCTCGTGCTGGCCGGCGACTTCAACGATTGGCGCAACGACTCGGTGCCGCTCTTTCGCGAGCACGGCTTGCAGGAAGTCGCGACGCTGCTTGGCGAACCGGCGCGCACGTTCCCGGCGTTCTCGCCCGCGCTGTCGCTCGACAAGATGTTCGTGCGCGGCATGCAGCCGGTCGAATGGATCCAGCCGACGCAGGAGACCGCGTGGCTGTCGGATCATTTGCCGTATATGGCGAAGTTGCGGCTGGAGTAAACGTTTTCGGTCATTGCGCTTTCGCCGACGGAAAGCGCGTGCCCCCATCACTCGCGATGCGGTGTCCAGCTCAACGCCGCTTCGATCTCTTCCCCCGGCTGCAACACGCAGCCGCCGACGTGCTCTTGTGTACCAACTGCATTGAAGCAATCGGTCGTATTCGTGACCGGCTCCACGCATAGCTGCGGATCGTTGGCCGGCGCGAACACGACCAGGTGATCGAACGGCGCTTCGGCACGCATCGTCAGCTTGCGGCGCTCGTCGGGCCACGCGATCGTCGCCACGCGCGACCAGTTCGAAAAGTTGTTGTCGAGAGCGAACGCGTCGGGCGCCATGCCCGCGCGCAGCGCGTCGACGGCCGGATGCGGGCCGAGGTGCGTCGGCAGCACATCGGTGTCGGCGTGCCACATCGCCTGCACGTCGGCATGGATGCGCGTCGCCGCGGTGCGCGGATAGTACGGGTGATGGCCCATGCCGAACGGCATCGGCCGATCGGCGAGATTCCGCGCGGACATCGTGATGTGGAGCGCGCCGCCGCGCAACTCGATACGCTGCCGCGCGCGATAGCGAAACGGCCAGTCGCCGGTCACGCTCGCATCGGGCTCGTGCTCGAAGTGCAAGTCCACCGCGCTTTCACTGCGCGCGCCGACGCGCCACGGACGACGCCACGCGTTGCCATGCAGCGCGTGGGCAAAATGCGGATCGTTGCCGCCGAGATCGATGGTCGCGCCGTCGAACGCGAAGCGCGAATCGCGAATCCGGTTGCAGTAGGGGAATAGCGGGAAGCTCGCCATGCGCAGCGGATCGCGCGCTTCGAACGCTTCCGGCAGCGCCGGCCGCAGCCAGTGCAACGGACCTTCCGGCGTGACCTCGTAGAACGCCGCGAGCGCGCCGCCAATGTCCGGCGCGAGCACCGCGCGCAATGCGCCGGCGGACAATGTAACGAGGCGCGCGGCGATCGCGGGATCGTCGAGCCACGACAGCTGCGCCGCCGATCGGGTCACGGCATATGCCTCGCGCGGCGGGGCAGGATTCAGGGAAACGTCGCGCATAGTCAGACGAGGCGAAACCGCGAGCGGAAAGCGGCAACAGGAACGTGCATTCATATCTCCTTTGATGTGCCGCGCACCCCGCGGCCGGCGCACTACGGCAGTCGCCCCGAGCGAGAATCGCACGACACCACACCAATGGTCAATATTATTAGTAATAACGTCGCTCAAAAACGGCCGGTAACGGAGCGTAAGCTCAATTCCCAAATGGCGGGTTAGCGCGCGTTGCCGCGCGCATATTATTAGTGGTACCGTCAGCAGCATGATGCCACTGGCATTCCCCTGCTTCAGCGCCGCCTCAACGCGGCCCGCACAATGAAAAAATCGACTCAACGCCGTCCCACCATGACCGACATCGCCAAGCTCACCGGCGTGTCGCAATCCACCGTCTCGCTCGTGCTCAACAACGCGGCCGGCGCGAAATTCTCCGAGACAACCCGCAACAAGGTGCTGAAAGCCGCGCACGACCTCGGCTATCGGCTGTCGCTGCGCGAACCGGTCGCGGCATCGAGCGACGAGCGCAATCTGATCGTCTATCTGGCCGACGAAATCTCGACGAGCCCTCATCCTGTCGTCAACATCGACGGCGCGCGCGACGCTGCATACGCGAGCGGCAAGATGCTCGCGGTCTACTCGACGCACGGCAACGCCGACATCGAAAAGCAGGTACTCGATACTGTTCTCACCAATCCGCACGTATTCGGCGTGATCTACGCGACCGTCTATACGCGCAAGGTCGCGCCGCCGGCCGCGCTGTCGCAGGTGCCGACCGTGCTGCTGAACTGCTACACCGGCGACACCACGTTTTCGTCGGTGGTGCCGGCCGAGGTCGCGGGCGGCCATCTGGCGACCGAGTATCTGCTGCAAGCCGGCCACCGGCGCATCGGCTACATCAACGGCGAGCCGTGGCAGGACGCCGCGAAAGACCGGCTGAAGGGCTACCGCACCGCGCTCGCGACCGCCGATCTGCCGTTCGCGCCCGAGTTGGTGCGCGACGGCGACTGGAGCTCGGGCCTCGGCTTCGAGCTAACGCTGTCGCTGATGCGCGAAGCCAATCCACCCACCGCGATCTTCTGCGCGAACGACCTGACCGCGATCGGCGCGATCGAGGCGCTCAAGCAGCTCGGTCTGCGCGTGCCCGAGGACGTGTCGGTGCTCGGCTACGACGACCAGGAAATCGCGCGTCACACACACCCGCCGCTGTCGACGGTGGTGCTGCCCAACTACGAACTCGGCCGCTGGGCCGTCGAGACGCTGCGGCAGGAAGAGCACAACCGCGCGGCCGGCGCACCGGTGCGCCATCGCACGGTGAAGCTCGACGGACCACTGGTCGAACGCGCCTCGGTCAGGGTAATTACCGAGGCGAAACCGGCGACAATTAATATTATTAGTGATTGACCGATAATAATTCCGAGTGGAATAATCGGCACGTCGGGTCGGGAAGAACGCGCACCGGTGGGTCATAGCCAACCGCATCCTCGCCGTCGAAACAGCGCCGGGTCCCCGGCTGGGCAAAAGACAATCCCGAGCAGCACAAAAAATACACCGTCCACCGGTTACTGGAGGAAGACATGGCGTCGCTCATTACGCAGTCGCGCATGCACGCGCGCAAGCAGCAGATTCGTCCGCTCGCAGCTTCGCTGCTGGCTCTGGCAATCGGTGTCGGCGCGGTGGCCGCGCATGCCGACGACGCGTTGCCGAAGCTCGCGACCAAGACCCCGTTGAAGGTCGGCTTCGCGCAGACCGAAAGCAACAACCCGTGGCGTCTCGCGGAAACCAGGAGCTTCAAGGACATCGCCGCGAAGTGCGGCTGGCAGATCGTGATGACCGACGCCAACGGCTCCAACTCCAAACAGGTCTCCGACATTCAAAGCATGATCGCCCAGCACGTCGATCTGCTGGTATTCCCGCCTCGTGAAGAAAAACCGCTCGCGCCGGTCGTGCTGCAGGCGAAGAAGGCCGGCATTCCGGTGATCCTCGTCGACCGCAACGTCGACCAGTCAGTCGCGAAGGCGGGCCGCGACTACATCACGTTCATCGGCTCGGACTTCATCGATCAGGGTCACCGCGCCGCCGAATGGCTGGTCAAGGCGACGGGCGGCAAGGCGAAGATCATCGAACTGGAAGGCACGACGGGTGCGTCGGCCGCGAACGATCGTAAGAAGGGCTTCGACGAAGTGATCGCGAAGAATCCCGGCATGACGATCATCGCGTCGCAAAGCGGCGACTTCGCGCGCGACACCGGCCGCAAGGTGATGGAAACGCTGTTGCAGGCGCATCCGGACGTGACCGCCGTGTACGCGCACAACGACGAAATGGCGCTCGGCGCGATCGCCGCGATCAAGGCGGCCGGCAAGCAGCCGGGCAAGGACATCCAGATCGTCACGATCGACGGCACCAAGGGCGGCATGGACGCGATCGCGGCGGGCGAGCTCGGCGCGAGCGTGCAGTCGAGCCCGTTCTTCGGTCCGCTCGCGTGCGACGTCGCGCAGCGCTATGCGAAGGGCGAAAAAATCCCGACCTGGGTCAAGGTATCCGACCGCTTCTACGACAAGGAAAACGTGCAGCAGAACATGCAGTACGGCTATTGATCGCAAGCATCGGGATGTGCCCCGGGGCGGTATGTTCCCGGGCACTCCCTTCAGCGTTGTAGCAGGAAGTCACCCGCCTTCTATGAATGTCTCCTCGTCGGGCGGGTGGCCGGAAGGCTTCGAAGCGACGCGCCCGTGACCGACGGACCGTCGCTTCGCTTTTATGCGGGCGTAACATGGGCCGGGCGCGCTGGAGCGGCTTGACCGCGTCGCCAGCAACAGCGCAGTCGGCAATATCGGCAGCATCCGCATCAGGAGAACTCCCGTGACGGAATCTGGCAAAGAGACGCCACCCTCCCCCCATTCCCGTTCGCCGCTGCTCGAGATGCAGGACATCGGCATCAGCTTCGGCGGCGTGCCCGCGTTGCGCGGCGCGAATCTGAGCGTGGCAGCCGGCGAAGTGCACGCACTGATCGGCCAGAACGGCGCCGGCAAATCGACAATGATCAAGATCCTGACCGGCGCCTATCGGCGCGGCTCGGGCAGCGTGCGGTTCGAAGGCCGCGAGGTCGATTTCCGCACGCCGAAGCAGGCGCGCGAAGCGGGCATCAGCACGATCTACCAGGAGATCAACCTGGTGCCGTTCCGCTCGGTCGCGGAAAACATCTTTCTGGGCCGCGAGCCGCGCCGCTTCGGTCTGATCGACTGGCGCACGGTGCAGCAGCGCGCGGCCGCGCTGCTCGATTCGTTCGGTTTGCAGATCGACGTGAAAAAGCCGGTCGGCCGATACTCGACCGCGATCCAGCAGATGGTGGCGCTTGCGCGCGCGGTTTCGTCGGACGCGAAGATGGTGATCATGGATGAGTCGACGTCGTCGCTCGACGAGCGCGAAGTCGAGCTGCTGTTTACCGTCGTGCGCAAGCTGCGCGACGACGGCCGCGCGGTGATCTTCGTGTCGCACCGGCTCGACGAGTTGTACGCGCTGTGCGATCGCGTGACCGTGATGCGCGACGGCCAGACGGTCGCGCAAAGCACGATGGCCGAGATGGACAAGCTGCAGCTCGTCACCACGATGCTCGGCCGCTCGCTCGCCGCGGTCGTGCAGGACGAGCCGGCCGCGCGCGAAGCGAATCTCGCGAAGCGCGGCAAGCAGGTGATCGGCGCTACGCAGCTCGGCGCGCCGCCAAAGGTCAACCGCGTATCGCTCGACGTGCACGCGGGCGAGGCGGTGGGTCTGGCCGGCCTGCTTGGCTCGGGCCGCACCGAAACGATGCGGCTGATGTTCGGCGCCGATCCGCTGGCGCAAGGCTCGCTCGCGATCGACGGCGAGACGGTCGCGCTGAAATCGCCGCAGGACGCTATCGCGCGCGGCCTCGCGTACCTGACCGAAGACCGCAAGGGCGAAGGCATCGTCCCCGAACTGTCGGTGCGCGACAACCTGACGCTGGTCTGCCTGCGCACGCTTGCGAAAAACGGCATCGTCGACGTGAAGAAGCAGCAGGCGATCGTCGATCGCTTCATCGCGTCGCTCGGCATCAAGCTGCGCTCGGCCGATCAGCCGATCCGCGAACTGTCAGGCGGCAATCAGCAGAAAGTGCTGCTCGCGCGCTGGCTTGCGGCCGAACCCGCGCTGCTGCTGCTCGACGAGCCGACGCGCGGCATCGACGTCGGCGCGAAAGCCGACGTCGCGAAGATCGTGCGCGAGTTGCGCGACGCGGGGCTCGCGGTGCTGCTGTCGGCCTCCGAGCTCGAAGAGCTGACCGCGGTCGCCGACCGTGCGGTGGTGATCCGCGACGGCCGCACGGTCGCCGAACTGAACGGAGCCGAGATGAGCGAGACCGCGATCATGGATGCGATCGCCTACGGCAGCGAGGGCCAATCGGCGCTCGCGCAAGCCGCGCGATCGGCACACATCGAAGACGCGCTGGAGGGCGACCGTCATGGCGCTTAAGCTGCATTCCAATCCGCTGCGCGGCGAGGCGCCGGGCGCCGCTGCGTCGGGCGCCGACACCAACATGATGCAATCGACCGATACGCCGCCCGCACGGTCCGCGAGCACCGTGCAGAAGTGGCGCCATCTCGCGATGCAGCGCGAAGTGATCGTGCTGCTCGCGATGGTGCTGTTCAACCTGATCTTCACTCCGCACTTCTGGTCGCTGCAGACCTTCAACGTGAACATGACGCAGGTCGTGACGATCGTGATCGTCGGCATCGGCATGACGCTGGTCGTGGCGACCGGCGGCATCGATTTGTCGGTGGGCGCGTCGATGGCGATTGCGGGCGCGCTCGCGCCGATGCTGTTCCTCAACATCGCGGGACCGCTCGGCATCGCGCTCGCGTTCGTGCTGCCGGTGTTGGCGGCCGCCCTGTGCGGTGTGTTCAACGGCCTGCTCATCACGCGATTATCGGTGCAGCCGATCGTCGCGACGCTCGTGCTGTTCATCGCCGGACGCGGCATCGCGCAGGTCGTCACCGACGGCAGCCTGCAAGCGTTCAACACGCCAGCCTTTCAATGGATCGCGCTCGGCAAGATCGCGGGCGTGCCGTTCCAGGTGCTGCTGATGCTCGCGCTGGTCGGCGTATTCGTGTGGGTCGTGCGCAAGACGCTGTTCGGCCAGTATCTGCTGATCACCGGCGGCAACGAGAAAGCCGCGTATCTGTGCGGCGTGCCGACCGCTGCCGTCAAGATGATCGCGTACACGCTGTGCGCGGCGCTCGCGGGCCTCGCGGGGCTGATCTCGATCTCGGTGAATTCGTCGTCGGACGCGAACGTCGTGGGGCTGGGCGTCGAACTCGATGCGATCGCGGCGGTCGCGGTCGGCGGTACCGCGCTGACGGGTGGCAAGGCGTATATCGGCGGCACGCTGATCGGCGCGCTGATCATCCAGTTGCTGCGCTATACGCTGCTCGCGCACGGCATTCCCGATGCGGCCGCGCTCGTCGTGAAGGCCGGCATCATCGTCGCGGCGGTTTATGTCCAGCGGCGCTCGCGCTGACAACCTTTTGCGGATCCGATGCGATGAAAAAGAATCTTCCCATCCTGCTCGCGCTCGCGGCGCTCGTCGTCTTTGGCCTCGTGCGCTATGACCACTTCGGCTCGGCGTACAACATCACATCGTTCTGGCGCTACAACTCGATGTTCGCGCTGATCTCGATCGGCATGGCCTTCGTGATCATCACGGGCGGTATCGATCTGTCGGTTGGCACGGTCGCAGCGCTCGCGAGCGTGGTCGCCGCGCTGACGAGCGTCTACGGCGGCTGGGTCGCGGTGCTGGCGGGCTGCGTGGCCGGCCTCGCGGTCGGCGTGCTGAACGGCATCATCATCACGCGGCTCAAGATCCTGCCGTTCATCGTCACGCTCGCGACGAGCCTCGGCGCGCACGGCGTCGCGCTGTTGCTGGGCAAGAACGACGCGGTCTCGATCGCGGCCGATTCGAACTTCGGCAACTTCGGTCAGGGCGACCTGTTTGGATTACCGATTCCGGGACTGGTCGCACTGGTCGCCGCGGTGGCCGGCTGGCTCGCGCTGCGCAGCACGCGCTTCGGGCGGCACTCGCTCGCGATCGGCGGCAGCGAAGAGGCCGCGCGGCTGATGGGGCTGAACGTCGACCGCACGCTGGTGATGGCCTATGCGGTCAGCGGGCTGCTCGCCGGCATGGCGGGCGTGATTCTCGCCGCGCAGTTCGGCGCGGGGCAGCCGAACGAAGGCGTCGGCTGGGAGCTGTTCGCGATCTCGGCGGTCGTGCTCGGTGGCACGCTGCTGACCGGCGGCGAAGGTTCCGTCGCGATGACGATCGCCGGCGTGCTGCTGCTCGGCCTCGTGTTCAATCTGCTGAACTTCGAGAACGGGCTCGGCTTCATCAGTCTATCCGCGTACTGGCAATCGGTGATTCGCGGCGTGTTCCTGCTCCTCGTGATCGTGCTGCAGGCGCGCGTGTTGAAACAGCGTGGAAAAAGGCGGGCGGCGGCGGCGTGAGCAAGCGGCACCCGCGAATTGGCGTCATCGATGCCATCGGACAGATTTTCCTTATTTGACTGAGGCTTGCCGCTACAATCGCCGCCCCCGACTTATATCTGTGTACCGATAGACCCGCCGTGAAACCGTGTGACCGTGACGTGTCCCCGACGCGTCAGGACGTCCCCGATCGTCGTCCTCGGTTTCCTTATTGATTGTTCGTGCGCAACGTCCAGACCGTCGCGGTGTTGGTGGCGTCGTCCACCGCCGTGAACTGCAGGTGGCGGTTGCTATCGAGGCCGAAGGCGAGGCCGAACGCCGAGCCCGGCGAAGGATCGACCTGCAATTGGGCGACGAATTGTCCGTCGACGGTGAACTCGACGATTTCGCTGGGCTGATTCGGGTCGGGGTTGACCGCGTCGCCGTTTGCGGTGACGAGATGCCCGTTGGGTGCGAGTGCCAGCGCAAGCGGACCGTGCAGGTGCTTGTTGTCCTGGTAAATCATCCGGCCGACGCCGCCATCGTGATTCGCGCCCGCGGCGCCATAGATGGCGAACACCGCGTTGTCACCTGTCGAGGCGACGTACAGCACGTCATGCGTTGGGTCGTATGCCAGTCCGGTCGGGCCGACCACCAGTGCCGCCGGATCGGTGCGGTGCAGATAGCCTGACGCGATGATGGTGGAGCTGGGCAGCATCTGAACGCCGTTCTCCCCGATCGCAAGATCGATCCGCGCGACCTTTCCGTTCAGCACATCGGAGACGAAGACCCGGACGAATTGCCCCCCGTCGATCACGGTGAGATCCCAGGGGCCGTCCAGCAGCTTCTTATCTTTCAGTTCCGTGACGAGCCCGCCTTGCGGATTGATGACGAGCAGCGAGCCCGGTGGGACGACGTTCTTGCCATCCGTTGTCGGCACATTGCCCACCAGCACGAAGCCACTTCGAAGCACCGCGAGCGCCGTCGTGAGACCGAGATTGCTTCCCTGAAAGAAGGTCACCGGATTGCTATTGGACACGAGCTTGACGATCGTCGTGCCGGTTCCCTGCAGGTTCGACTGCGCATTGAAGTTCGACACCACCACATCGCCGGGTTTGAGCGTGCTCCAGGACGGCACGCCGAACGGCACGAACGCCATGCCATACGGATTGACATCCCCGTTGGACGGAACGGTCGACGAGGTCACGGACTGCGGCGGCAAAATCACCTGCTGCGCCTCGGCCCTGACCGCCCCCAACGATAAAACCAGCAGACCGGCTCGACACACCGCACGACGTAAGCGGCGCGATGCGCGTGCCCGTATCACCAATCCGGTGAAGTCTGCATATGAACCGAATGCAGACATCGCACGAGAAGTTTCCATTTGACACCTCCTACTCGCAGGGGCGGTCGCAGCCGCCAGGACGAGTCGCGCAGCCCACCGCACTGCCTTGCTTCGCGCGACTCGCGTCCTGCGTAAACGAGGTGACGTCAGGCGTATTCCCCCAAAAATCGCGCCGTGCAACCGGTAGCCGAACGCGAGGCGATCCCGATGGCGCCGGGACGGTTCCGCCCCATTTGCCAGCCTTACTAGCAAGGTCAATGCTGCAGCGCACGCCGCGTTTGGGTATCATCTTGAAATTGTTGCCCACGCGGCGCGTTGCTTTCACGCCTGCCGGACAGCCAATGGCAGCCGCCCTGCGCGGCGTTCGCCGAATCGCCGTACCCCGCTGAAGCACGGCCGCACTCACGCCAACGTACTTCGCGGCGCCAGCAAGCCGGCGCCGCCGCTTCCCGGTTTGGCAACCCGCTTTACCACGCTCGAGCGCCGCGCTGCGGCCCCGCCCGGCGGGCACGGTAAAATGCTGGATTGCGCGGGAGTCCCGACCACGGATCAGCGCAGCATCGCCCTTGCCGTGCCGGCCGGCTCAGACGACTGGCCGCCTTTGTTTTCGCACTATCCAAGAAGCCATGAGCAACCTGAATTCACAAACCGTCCTGAGCGTCCATCACTGGACCGATACGCTTTTCAGCTTCACCTGCACGCGCGATCCGTCGTTCCGCTTCGAAAACGGCCAGTTCACGATGGTCGGCCTGCAGGTCGACGGCAAGCCGCTGCTGCGCGCCTACAGCCTCGCGAGTGCGAACTACGAAGAACACCTCGAATTTCTCAGCATCAAGGTGCAGGATGGTCCGCTCACGTCGCGTCTGCAGCATCTGAAGGTCGGCGACGAAGTGCTGATCGGCAAGAAGCCGGTCGGCACGCTGGTGGCCGATAACCTGCTGCCGGGCAAGACGCTGTGGCTGCTGTCCACGGGCACGGGCCTCGCGCCGTTCATGTCGATCATCAAGGATCCGGACATTTACGACCGCTACGAGCGCGTGGTGCTCACGCACACCTGCCGTTTCGTCGACGAACTCGCGTACAAGGAATACATCACCGAGCACCTGCCGGCGCATGAACACCTCGGCGAGCTCGTGCAGGAAAAGCTGCTGTACTACCCGACCGTCACGCGCGAAGCGTTCCAGAACCGCGGCCGCATCACCGAGCTGATCGAAACCGAAAAGCTGTTCGCCGACCTCGGCGTGCCGGGTTTCTCGCTCGAGAACGACCGCGTCATGCTGTGCGGCAGCCCGCACATGCTGCGCGACACGCGCAAGCTGCTCGAAGACGCCGGTTTCAAGGAAGGCAGCAACAACGAGCCTGGTCATTACGTGGTCGAAAAGGCCTTCGTCGGCTAAACCGTCATTCCCTCTCGCGGCCCACGCGCCGCGAATTCCACAAAAGGAGCCTCCGGGCTCCTTTTTTGTTGCTCCGTTACAAATTGCCCCCCGCTAAATCACCTTCGCTGTCAGAATTCCTCTGACACGGCGGGCGCATGACAAACATCAAGTAATTTCTACAAACCGCGCGCTAACCCTTGGTGCGACTGCTTTTTTAATCTTTTTGGGATATCATCGCGCCGCGAGATCAGGCGAATTCATGCACTGAACATCGTCAACCCGAGTTGTTACTGAATGTAAATTTCGTTACGTTGGGCCATCGTGTTTCGTCCGACGCGAAACCTCGTGATTCGCAGGCGCTGATTTCGTCTGCGCGCCCGCTTCGCTGTCCACTCCGCTTCCTGAGAGGGAAATTCATGGATACGTCGACTGCCGTCCCGTTCAACGCTGCGCTGGCCTCGGCCGCCCAGCGTGATGGCTTCGACATGCCGTCGCACGCCGCGCGCGAGATCGAGCGGCTGCGCGCGCGGGTGCGCGAGCTGTCGGCCGAACTGGTCGACGCGCAGGAAAGCGTACGCCGCCACGTCGCGCGCGAGTTGCACGACGGCGTCGGCGCCGAGCTGACCGCGACGCGCTTCGCGCTCGCCGGCATCGAAACCTGGCTGCCCGCCGACGCGCCGCCGCAATGCGCGGCCGCGCTGGCAGTCGCGAACCGTTCGCTCGACGCCGTGCACGCGGCGAGCCGCGAGGCCATCGCGCAACTGCACGCGCCGTCGTTCGAGACGGGCCTCGCCGGCGCACTGAAGTGCTGGGTGCGCGACTTCTCCACGCGCACCGGCTTGCGCACCACCTTCGCCTGCACCGACGACGCGCGCCTTGCGCGCCTGCCCGCCGATGCCGCGCTCGCCGTGTTCCGCGCCGCGCAGGAAGCACTGAACAACGTCGCGAAGCACGCACGCGCGAGTTGCGCCGATGTGCGCATCGAAACGGGTACGCGTCATCTGAGGCTCATCGTCAGCGACGACGGCATCGGCCTGCCGCGCGGCGCGCGCGAACGCGGTGGCCAGAAAGAACCAGGCGCTCATTTCGGCCTCGCCGGCATGCAGGCGCGCTGCGCCGCATTCGACGGCACGTTGCGGGTCGGCGCGCGGCGCGCGCGGGTTGGTCGCGGCGAGGACGGCGGCACTCGCAGCAACGGCGCCGTCGCCCCGCGCGGCACCTTGATCCAGGCCCGCTTCGCGTGGCACGCGCTGTTGGCAGCCACCGCCTCGCGCGCCGCCCGGCGCGCGCTGCAATCGTGAGCACGCGACCATGAGCCTGCGCATCCTGATCGTCGAAGATCACGCGGTGGTCCGCCAGGGCGTTCGCCAGCTGCTGCTCGATCGCGGAGTCGCGCGCGAGGTCGCCGAGGCGCAAAGCGGCTCCGAAGCGCTCGACTCGGTCGTCCATCACAGCTTCGACGTAGTGCTGCTCGACATCTCGCTGCCCGACATGAATGGCGTCGAGGTGCTCAAGCGCCTGAAACGCAAGGCGCCGCGCGTCGCGGTGCTGATGTTCTCGATGTACCGCGAGGACCAGTACGCGGTGCGCGCGCTCAAGGCCGGCGCGTCCGGCTATCTGTCGAAGACGGTCGACGCCGCGCAGATGATCGGCGCAATCCAGCAGGTCGCCGCGGGCCGCAAGTACGTGAGCCCCGAGATGGCCGAGGCGCTCGCCGACTACGTGTCGTTCGACGGCGAGCAGTTGCCGCACGAAAAGCTGTCCGATCGCGAGTACCAGACGCTGTGCATGCTCGCGTCGGGCAAACGGCTCACCGATATCGCGGCCACGCTGTCGCTGTCGGTGAAGACGGTCAGCGTGTACCGCACGCGGCTGCTGGACAAGATGAAGCTGCGCAACAACGCCGAGCTCACGTTCTATGTGATGAGCAACCGCCTCGTCGATCTGAATCCCGCGATGGCCGGCTAGGCCAGCAAGCGCCGCCTCCCGTGCCTGCGGCCTTGTGCCGCAGTCGCCCGACCCGACCGCGGCGCCGGCGCAAACGAAGAAATTCCGTCCCCGTCCATCGGCTATTCAGTAAAAGCTTGACTGCCGCCCCGCTCGCGGCACCGCAAGACCACGCCGAAGCCCCCTCCTGGCGGGAGTTTCCGCCCATCGCCCTAATCCACGAAGTGCCGCCTTGAACCGGCCCAGTGGCACGCATCCGCTAGAATTGCGGGTTTTCCCGACATTCGGCGCGCAACACGCGTGCACCACTGGAGACCCACGCCAATGTCCCTGTTTCGCAAAAAGAGCGTCGAGCACATGCTTGCGGCGAGCGCTCAGACCGCCGGCCTGAAAAAGGCGCTCGGCGCGCTCGACCTGACTTTCCTCGGCGTCGGCGCGATCATCGGCACCGGCATCTTCGTGCTGACCGGCACGGGCGCCTTGCAGGCCGGCCCCGCGCTGATGATCTCGTTCCTGATCGCGGCGATCGCCTGCGGCTTCGCCGCGCTCGCCTATGCCGAATTCGCATCGACGATTCCGGTCGCCGGTTCGATCTACACGTACTCGTACGCGACGCTCGGCGAGCTGGCCGCGTGGATCATCGGCTGGGACCTGATGCTCGAGTACGGCCTCGCGACCTCGGCGGTGTCGGTCGGCTGGTCCGGCTATCTGCAGTCGCTGCTGTCGGGCTTCGGCGTGTCGCTGCCGATGGCGCTGACCGCGGCCCCCGGCGCCGTCCCCGGACAGGAAACGCTGTTCAACCTGCCCGCCTTCCTCGTGATGATGGCGATCACCACGCTGCTGTCGGTCGGTGTGCGCGAATCCGCGCGCATCAACAACATCATGGTGGCGATCAAGGTCGTGGTCGTTCTGCTGGTGATCGGCGTCGGCGTGTTTCACGTCGCGCCGGCCAACTGGCACCCGTTCATGCCGCACGGCTGGAGCGGCGTGTTCGGCGCGGCCGCCGTGATGTTCTTCGCGTTCATCGGCTTCGACTCGGTGTCGTCGGCGGCGGAAGAGGTGAAGAACCCGAAGCGCGATCTGCCGATCGGCATCATCGCGTCGCTCGGCGTGTGCGCGGTGCTGTACGTGGCCGTGGCCGCGGTCGTCACCGGCATCGTGCCGTCCGAGAAGTTCATGGGCATTTCGCATCCGGTGTCGTACGCGCTGCAGCTCGCGGGGCAAAACTGGGTCGCGGGCTTCATCGACCTCGGCGCCGTGCTCGGCATGCTGACCGTGATTCTCGTGATGGCCTACGGTCAGACGCGCGTGATCTTCGCGATGTCGCGCGACGGCCTGCTGCCCGCGAAGCTGTCGAAAGTGCATGCGCGCTTCGCGACGCCGTTCTTCACAACGTGGCTCGTCGGCATCTTCTTCGGCCTGATCGGCGCGCTGGTGCCGCTCAATGTGTTGGCTGAACTGATCAACATCGGCACGCTCGCGGCATTCTCGATGGTGTCGATCGCGGTGCTCGTGCTGCGCAAGACCCACCCCGAGCTGCCGCGCGCGTTCCGTTGCCCGGGCGTACCGGTCGTGCCGGTGCTCGCGGTCGCATCGTGCCTGTTCCTGATGCTGAACCTGCAAGGCATCACGTGGGGCGCGTTCCTGATCTGGCTCGCGATCGGCATGGTCGTCTATATCGGCTACTCGCGCCGTCATTCGAAACTGGCAAAGTAAAGCGCCGTTTTCGACGAGGCCGCGCCAATGAGCTGAATGCTCGCGAGCGCGGCATCGCTTTCCGCTGATCTATCGAAGCGCCCCGTCATGCCCTGCAGACGGGGCGCTTGTCTTTGCGGCGTCCCGTTCCGTGGCCCCCATCTTCTCTACGTGCGCTCGCGCGCGCCGACACACTTCCCCTCATAGCGCGTCCGCGCGATTTGTGCTTTACTTTTCGGCAGACTTGTAAAACCCGCAGCACCCTCATCGGACCTCGCGAACCGCAGTCACTCGCAGTCGAAGCAAAAGCAGGGGCAACAACAATCACAGGTCCGGTCTCACCCACAGCAACTATCTTGCATGGGATCGTGGTCAGCGTGGAGGCGGGGATCGATACGCCGAAGCGCTCGCTCCGATCAATCGCGTTTAAACCGCATGGGACCGCGGTAAGCGCTAAAGCGCTAACCGCGGTCGACAAAGGAGACAGCTTCATGGCGATCAGCATCAGTCTGACGGTCAATGGCGCACCCGTGAGCGCCTCAGTCGACCCTGGCACCCTGCTTGTCCAGTTCCTGCGCGATCAACTCCGTCTGACCGGCACCCACGTCGGCTGTGATACCGCGCAATGCGGCGCCTGCACCGTGCATCTAAACGGCCGCGCGATCAAGTCCTGCAACATCCTCGCCGCGCAAGCCGATGGCGCCGAAGTCACGACCATCGAAGGGCTCGCGCCCAATGGCGCGCTGCATCCGATGCAGGCCGCGTTCAAACACTGCCACGGTCTGCAATGCGGCTTCTGCACGCCGGGCATGGTGATGAGCGCGGTGTCGCTGGTGCAGCGTCAACCCGATCTGACCGGCGACGAAGTGCGCGAACAGCTCGACGGCAATCTGTGCCGCTGTACCGGTTATCACAACATCGTCAAGGCCGTGCTCGAAGGCGCCGCGGGTATGAAGGCGTCCGCAGCATCGAGCGCAAATGCCGGCGCGAATGCCACCGGCGCAACCGCCTGAGGAGCCGACGATGAACGCACCCGATACACAGAGCCTGATCGGCGCCGCCGTCGAACGCAAGGAAGACTATCGCTTCCTGACCGGCAAAGGCCAGTACACCGACGACATCGTGCTGCCGCAGCAAACCTACGCGGTCTTCCTGCGCTCGCCGCACGCGCACGCGAAGATCAACAGCATCGACACGAGCGCGGCCAGACAGTCGCCGGGCGTGGTCGCGATCTTCACCGGCGCGGACCTCGCGGCGGAGAAGGTCGGCGGACTGCCGTGCGGCTGGCTGATCCACAGCACCGACGGCAAGCCGATGAACGAGCCGCCGCATCCGGTGATCGCGCATACAAAGGCGCGGCATGTGGGCGACCAGATCGCGCTCGTGATCGCCGAATCGATCAAGGCCGCCAAAGATGCGGCCGAATTGATCGAGGTCGATTACGAAGAACTGCCGGCCGTCGTCGATACCGCGCATGCGGCCGACCCGGGTCAGGCGGCAGTGCACGACGAAGTGCCCGACAACGTCTGCTACAACTGGGGCCACGGCGACAAGGCCGCGACCGACGCCGCGTTCGCGAAAGCCGCGCACGTGACCACGCTCGACATCGTCAACAACCGCCTCGTGCCTAACGCGATCGAACCGCGCGCGGTCAACGCGAGCTATTCGGCGCAGGACGACAGCTACACACTGTACGTTGCGAATCAGAATCCTCACGTCGAGCGGCTGCTGATGGCCGCGTTCGTGCTGTCGCTGCCGGAATCGAAGCTGCGCGTGATCGCACCGGACGTCGGCGGCGGCTTCGGCTCGAAGATCTTCCTGTACGCGGAAGACGTCGCGCTCACGTGGGCATCGAAGAAGATCGGCCGGCCGGTCAAATGGACAGCCGAGCGCTCCGAGGCGTTCCTCTCCGACGCGCACGGCCGCGATCACGTGACCAAGGCGGAGCTCGCGATGGACGCCGACGGCAAGTTCCTCGCGATGCGCGTGCATACGATCGCCAACATGGGCGCATATCTGTCGACGTTCGCGTCGAGCGTGCCGACAATCCTGTACGCGACGCTGCTCGCCGGCCAATATGCAACGCCCGCGATCTACGCCGAAGTGAAGGCGGTCTTCACCAACACCGTTCCCGTCGATGCGTATCGCGGTGCGGGCCGGCCGGAAGCGACGTTCGTCGTCGAGCGTCTGGTCGAAGCCGCGGCGCGCGAGATGAAGCTCGACCCCGCGGAAATTCGCCGCCGCAACTTCATCACGCAGTTCCCGTACGCGACCCCGGTCGGCCTCACCTATGACACCGGCGACTACAACGCGATTCTGTCGCGCGCGCTGACGCTCGCGGACGTCGAAGGCTTCGCCGCGCGCCGGCAGGAATCGGAAAAGAACGGCAAGCGCCGCGGCCTCGGCTACTCGTGCTACATCGAGGCATGCGGTCTCGCGCCGTCGAACATCGCGGGCGCGCTCGGCGCGCGCGCGGGCCTGTTCGAGGTCGGCCAGATTCGCGTGCACCCGACCGGTTCGGTCACCGTGTTCACGGGTTCGCACAGTCATGGCCAAGGCCATGAGACGACCTTCGCGCAAGTGGTCGCAGATCGCCTCGGCATTCCGCTCGACAGCGTCGAAATCGTGCACGGCGATACGGGTCGCATCGCGTTCGGCATGGGCACGTATGGCTCGCGTTCGATCGCAGTCGGCGGCTCGGCAATCTCGAAGGCGCTCGACAAGATCGAAGCGAAGGCGAAGAAAATCGCCGCGCATCTGCTCGAAGCGTCGGCGGAAGACATCGAGTTCAAGAACGGCATGTTCCGCGTCGCGGGTACCGACCGCACGAAGGCGTTCGCGGAAATTTCACTCGCCGCCTACGTGCCGCACAACTATCCGCTCGACGTGCTCGAACCGGGCCTCGAAGAAAGCGCGTTCTACGATCCGACCAACTTCACGTATCCATCGGGCGCGTACATCTGCGAGATCGAAGTCGATCCGGACACCGGCGAGAGCCGCATCCAGAAGTTCACCGCGGTCGACGATTTCGGCAACGTGATCAATCCGATGATCGTCGAAGGCCAGGTGCATGGCGGGCTCGGGCAAGGCATCGGCCAGGCGATGCTCGAGCGCTGCGTGTACGACAACGACAGCGGCCAGCTGCTGTCCGGCTCGTACATGGACTACGCGATGCCGCATGCGTCCGATCTGCCCGACTTCACGGTCGAGACCTCGAAGGGCACGCCGTGCACGCACAACCCGCTCGGCGTCAAAGGCTGCGGCGAAGCGGGCGCGATCGGCTCACCGCCGGCCGTGATCAACGCGATCATCGACGCGCTCGCGCCGCTTGGCGTGACCAATCTGCAGATGCCGGCCACACCGCATCGCGTGTGGTCCGCGATTCAAGCGGCGAAGCAAGCCTGACCCAACGATCCTGAGCGGAGCATTCGACATGTATTCATTCGAGTATCAACGCGCGACGGATCCGCAAGCGGCCGCCGCAGCCCTCACCGCCGACAGCGAAGCGAAGTTCCTCGCCGGCGGCCAGAGCCTTCTGCCGACCATGCGCCTGCGTCTCGCGCAGCCGTCGCAGCTGATCGACGTCACACGCATTCCCGCGCTCAAGACGATCAGCGTCGACGCGAACAAAGTGACGATCGGCGCGGCCGTCTGTCACGCCGACGTCGCCGACCACGCGGACGTGCGGCGCGTGTTGCCCGCTCTCGCGGAGCTGGCTTCGAACATCGGCGATCGCCAGGTGCGCGCGCTCGGCACGATCGGCGGCTCGCTCGCGAACAACGATCCGGCCGCGTGTTACCCGGCCGCGGCGATGGGCCTGGATGCGACGATCGTCACGGACCGGCGGCGCATCGCCTCGGGCGATTTCTTCGTCGGCATGTACGAGACCGCGCTCGCGCCCGACGAGCTGATCGTCGCCGTCGAGTTTCCGGTGCCCGAGCGTGCCGCGTACGAGAAATTCCGCAATCCGGCCTCGCACTTCGCGCTGGTCGGCGTATTCGTCGCGAAGTCCGCAGGCGGTGTGCGGGTCGCGGTGACGGGCGCGGCGTCGTCGGTGTTTCGCGTGCCCGAGCTCGAAAGCGCGCTGTCGGCAAACTTCACGCCCGAGGCGGCACGCGCGGTCAGCGTGTCGCCCGACGAGCTCAATGAGGACATGCACGCGAGCGCCGCGTATCGCGCACATCTGATTCCGCTGCTCGCCGCGCGCGCGGTCACGAAGGCAAATGCCTAGCGATACTCGCTAGGCGGCTAGGCTTGCGTTCGTGCGCATCACGGCGCGCGCAAGCCGGCTTCGTTCCTTTCGCGAGCCGGCGCCAGAGTTCGACGCCGAGTTCGCGTCCATTGCGTTCTTCACTCGCGCCGCGCCGTGTCATGGCCTGTCGCGCAGACTCAGGACCATCATGCAGCCGGTTTCGATCGACGACACCCTCGCCCAACTCGCCGCCCAGCGCTATTTCGCGAGCCGCGAACTCGCGACCGCGCTGTATCTCGCGCTGCGCATGGAGCGGCCGCTGTTCGTCGAAGGCGAGCCGGGGGTCGGCAAGACCGAGCTCGCGAAAGCGGCGGCCGGCATGCTCGGCACCACGCTGCTGCGGCTGCAATGCTATGAAGGCCTCGACACCGCGAGCGCGCTTTATGAGTGGGACTACCCGCGCCAGATCATGGCGCTGCGGCTCGCCGAAGCGAGCGGCGAACGCCCCGACAACGACACGCTGTATCGCGGTGAATTCCTGCTGAAGCGTCCGCTTCTACAGGCACTGATGCCCGACGAAAACCATCCCGGCGCGCGACGCGTGCTGCTGATCGACGAAATCGACCGCGCCGACGAACCGTTCGAGGCCTTCCTGCTCGAACTGCTTTCGGATTTCCAGGTATCGATTCCCGAGTACGGCACCGTGCGCGCCGCACAGCCGCCGCTCGTCATCATGACGTCGAACCGCACGCGCGAAGTGCACGACGCGTTGAAGCGCCGCTGTCTGTATCAATGGATCGGCTATCCGGATCGCGAGCGCGAACTCGAGATCGTGGCCGCGCGCGCGCCGCAAACGTCGGCGCAATTGCAGCGGCGCGCGGTCGACTTCGTGCATCGGCTGCGCGGCATGGACCTGTTCAAGGCGCCCGGCATCGCCGAAGCGATCGACTGGTGCCGCGCGCTCGAAGCGCTGTCGGTCACGGAGCTCGATCCGCAATCGGTGCAGAACACGCTCGGGGTGCTGCTCAAGTATCAGGACGATCTCGCGCGCGTGGATGCCGCGCAGATCGCGCAGTGTCTGGCCGGGTGAGGGTCGTCGGCAATGGCGAACGACATCGGCATAGGCAGACACGACGGCGCGAACCAGCAGTCCGCGCCCATGCTCGCGCGCAACGTCGTTCATTTCGTGCGCGTGCTGCGCGGCGCCGGTTTGCCGATGTCGCCCGCACAAGCCGTCGACGCGCTCGCCGCGTTGCAGTGGATCGATCTCGGCCGCCGCGATGACGTGCGCGCCGCGCTTGCCGCGCTGCTCGTCACCGCGCCCGACGAACGCGAGCTCTTCAATGCCGCATTCGATCTGTTCTGGCGCGACCCCGATTGGGAAGGCAAGCTGCGCGCGCTGCTGCTGCCGAAAGTGCGCGACGGGCTGCCGCCGCCGAAGCGCAACAACCGTCTCGCCGATGCGCTCGCGGTACGCATGCCGCCGTCGCCGCATCTGAATGCGCCGCAGGAAACCGAGCAGCACGAGTTGCATGCACAGCTGACGTTCAGCGCGGAGGAGCGGCTGCGTCATCGCGATTTCGACACACTGAGCGCCGACGAATGGCGCACGCTGCGTCATCTGATCCGCGGCCAGCGGCTGCCGCTCGCCATGGAACCGACGCGGCGCCTGAAGGCGGCCTCGCACGGCACCCATGCGGACCTGCGCGCGAGCGCGCGGCACGCGGTGCGCGCCGGTGGCGACTGGACCGTGTGGAAGTATCGCGCGAGGGTCGAGCGCAAGCCGCCGCTCGTGCTGCTGCTCGACATTTCCGGCTCGATGAGCAACTACTCGCGCGCGGTGCTGTACTTCTGCCACGCGTTGTTGCAGTCGCGCGAACGTCTGCAGGTGTTTCTGTTCGGCACGCGGCTCACGAACGCGACGCGCGCATTGCGCGAACGCGATCCCGACGTCGCGATCGCGACGCTCAGCGATCAGGTGGTCGACTGGTCGGGCGGCACGCGCATCGGCGCGGCGCTCGCCGAATTCAACCGACGCTGGGCGCGCCGCGTGCTCACCGGTCGTGCAACGGTGCTGCTCGTCACCGACGGTCTCGATCACGAAGCGATCGACGTGCTCGATGCCGAAATGGCACGTCTCGCACGTTTCGCGCATCGCATCGTCTGGCTCAATCCGCTGCTGCGGTTCAGCGGTTTTACTCCCAAGGCGCGCGGCGTGCAGGCGATCCTGCCGTATGTCGACGCGCATCGTCCGGTTCATAATCTAGACAGTCTCGCAGCGTTCGGCCGCGATCTCGCGCAATTGACGCGCACGCCTCGCCACGCCGTCGCCGCGACGACACTCGCAGGAGCAACGTCATGGAATTGAGCGAAACTCATACGCTGCCGGTCGCGCAGCAGCAAACGTGGGACGCGTTGAACGACACCGAAATTCTGCGCGCGTGCATCCCCGGTTGCGAAAGCATCGACCCGGACGGCGAAAACGCGTACCTGGTCACGCTGAGCGCGGCGGTCGGCCCGGTCAAGGCGCGCTTCAAGGGGCGCATGCAACTGACCGACATCGACGCACCGAACGCCTACACGATCGTGTTCGAAGGCCAGGGTGGAGCGGCCGGCTTCGCGAAGGGCAATACGCAGGTCACGCTCGAAGCCGACGGCGATGCCGCGACGAAGCTCTCCTACACCGCCAACGCGCAGGTCGGCGGCAAGCTCGCGCAGATCGGCTCGCGGCTCGTCGACGGTGCGGCGCGCAAGATTGCCGGGGAGTTTTTCAAGCGCTTCAGCGCCCAGCTCTCGGGTGAGAATAGCGCTGGTGAAGCAACGGACGGCGACGCTTCGGTGGCTACCGAAGCGGAAGCCGCGTCAGCGTCTGCGCAAGCGGAATCGAACGACGCCGCGGACGGAGAGTCCGGCGACGAAGCAAAGAAGGGGAAGAAATCATGGACAGCGTGGATCTCGAAGTTCTGAAAACCAGCGCCCGCTGGCTGGAGGACGGACATCGCGCGCTCCTCGTGACGGTCGTGAAGACGTGGGGCTCGTCGCCGCGTCCCGAGGGCGCGATGCTCGCAGTGCGCGACGACGGCCTCGTGGTGGGGTCGGTGTCGGGAGGCTGCATCGAAGACGATCTGATCGACCGCGTACGGCAGCGGGGCATCGAGCAGACGCATCCGGAAGCGGTGAAGTACGGCATCACGGCCGAGGAGGCGCATCGCTTCGGGCTGCCGTGCGGCGGCACGATCCAGCTCGTGCTCGAACCGTTGACACGGCAAAGCGGCATCGCCGAGCTGTGTCATGCGGTCGAAAACGGCCGGCTCGTCGCCCGCGAACTCGACATGGCGACGGGCGCGGTGCGGCTCGACAACGCGCAGGCGACCGACGGCGTGCATTTCGACGGTGAGCGTCTGCTGACGATCCACGGTCCGCGCTATCGGATGCTCGTGATCGGCGCCGGGCAGTTGTCGCGCTACTTGTGCCACATCGCGGTGGGGCTCGATTATCAGGTGACGGTCTGCGATCCGCGCGAGGAATACACCGAGGAATGGGACGTGCCGGGCACGAAGATCGTCCGCACGATGCCGGACGATACCGTGATCGACATGAAGCTCGACGAGCGCTGCGCGGTGATCGCGCTCACGCACGATCCGAAGCTCGACGATCTCGCGCTGATGGAAGCATTGAAGACGCCGGCGTTTTATGTCGGCGCGCTCGGTTCACGCCGCAACAATCAAGCGCGACGCGAGCGCCTGAAGGAGTTCGATCTGAAGGAAGCCGAACTGGCCCGTTTGCATGGGCCCGTCGGCATTTATATCGGCAGCAGGACGCCGCCTGAAATTGCGGTGTCGATTCTGGCGGAGGTGACGGCGGCCAAGAATGGCGTGTCGCTGCCGACGCTATTGCAGGTCGAAGGGGCGAAGGCTGCGCGGGAGATTGCGGCGTCGGGTGGCGCCGCCTGCAGCGTGTAGCCTGCCGCGTTCAACGAACCAGGCGGAGGGAACCCGACGTGCCTTCCGCGCTCACATCAAGCCGCAAACCACTGCCGCGATCACCGAGCCGCTCACCAGTACCACGCCCACCACGCGGCGTTTATTCAATTCGGTCCACAGCAGCACGCCGGTCAGCGACAGCAGAATCAGGCTGCCCGCGATCGTGTCGATCAACAGCACCCACCCGACGCTGAGACCCACGCCCTTGTGCAGATTGCTCAGCGTCGCGAAAAACGAGTTGCGCGTGTGCTTCACCGTCACGAAGCCGTTGCCGACCCAGTACTCGGCCTGCACGGTCTGCCCCGGGCCCATGATGCCGACCTGCCATTGCTCAGGCTGAATGGTGCGGTGATCGCCCCATGCGACCGGATGCGCGGGCTCGCGCTTCGCGCGCCCCGGCTTGCCGTCGATCTTCAACTCGCGTTGCAGCCACTTCGCCATCTCTGCCGGCGAGTGCAGCGGCTTCTCAGGCACCGCGATCTGCATTTCCTCGACCTGCGGCGCCCCCGTCGAAATTTTCAGCGGACCGGCGCGATGATTGAGCAGGAAGCCGGTCACGCCGAACATCAGCCCGAGCACCGCGCCCCACAAGCCGATCCAGCCATGCACGTTGCGCAGCCCCTTGATGAAGGTCGCACGACGCGAACGCTGCCGCCGCGGCGCCTGTTGCGCGGTGGCGCCCGGCCTGGGGACGCCCGGCGCGGCGACGGTAGGTTTCAGATCGATCGATTCAGGCGCGTTCAAAACGGACTCCAGGCTAGAGCGGTAGGAAGAATTCGAGTGAGAACAGGCGGACCGGCCGGCTTGTGATCCGGGCGATCCGCGCGAAGGGCTGGCTGGCGAGTCACAGGGGAGTAGCGTGACAAAAAGCTTGCGATGCCTTTCAATTGAGAAACATTATCATTACACAATTAAGTGTTTGACTCAATGTCGTGACGCCGTGGGCGCGCAGTGCATACCCGCCGGGCAATCTTCGAGTCGCCTCCCAATGCGCGCCAGCCGCTTGACATCCGCGCGGCGCGAAACGACGCTAGCTGGCGATGCCGTCAACGCCGCCGTCCGGGGATACCTGCCGTCATGCGACTCTGCTTCGTGGTCCTTGCCACCGCCGGCTGGCTGGCCGGCATCGATGCCGCGAGCGCGAGCGCGCCGGTCAAACTGGACGACCCCTATACCAACGAGGGCGAGACGCAGACCTTCACCATCAACGCGGACGGCTCGTATGCGAAGCTCGATTCGATGACGCTGCGCGTGAACAACGAAGCCGGTGTCGAGCGGGTCGCGCAGCAATACGTCTGGTTCAACCGCAACATGGCCGACGTGCAGATCCTCGAGGCCTACACGGTCACCGCCGACGGCAAACGTCACGACGTAGCACCCGAGCAGATCCGCGACGTGCAGGAAGTCCGCTCTTTCGACGCGCCGATGTTCCAGGACATCCAGGAAAAGGTGATCGTGTTCCCCGCGGTCGAACCCGGCGCGCGCGTGCATCTGACGTACCGCAAGACGCAGCATCAGCCGATCGTGCCGGGCGAATTCAGCGACTTCACGCCGCCCGATCTCGCGCCGACCCGCAACTTCCGCCTGATCTACGACCTGCCCGCCGACAAGCCGCTGTACGCGGACGCCCGTGGCTTCAGCGCGGTGACGCCCATCACGCGCGACGGCCGCACGCGCTACGAATTCCGCTACGACAAGGCGCATTTCGACCGGCTCGAACGCGGCTCGATTGCATACGTGTCGTACGGGGATCGGCTGATGGTGTCGACCTTTCCGAGCTATGCCGCGTTCGCCGCGTCCTATCGCAGTTCCGCAGCCGACCCGGGCACGCACGACGCCGCGATCACCCAGCTCGCGCAAAAGTTGACCGCGCACGATCACACCCCGCGCGACAAAGCCAAAACGCTATACGACTGGGTGCGCCGCAACATCCGCTAAGTCGCGATCTACGTCGGACGCGGCTCCGTCGTGCCGCACAGCGCGAGCGCCATCCTCGCGAACCGCTATGGCGATTGCAAGGACCACGTCGCGCTCTACGGCGCGCTGCTCGACACGGTCGGCGTGCGCAACGAGCCGGCGCTGATCAGCAGCGGCACGATCTACACGCTGCCGAGTGTACCCGGCTACGGCGTCATCAATCATGCGATCACGTGGCTGCCCGATTTGCAGATGTACGCGGATTCGACCGCGTCGAACGTCGAGTTCGGTTTTCTGCCTTCGTCCGATATGGACCGTCCTACCGTGTTGATCGACGACGGCGTACTCGCGCAAACACCGGCCACCGCGCAGATGTCGCGCAGCACCGATCTCGCGATCAAGATCGAACCTGACGGCTCGGCGAGCTTCACGTATCGGCTGCAAGATGCCGGACCGTACGCCGAGCAGGCCCGCGCGCGGCTGCGCACGCAAACGCCCGCGCAACGAGAGGAATCGATTCAGGCCGAGCTGCGCAACGCGAATCTGCGCGGCACCGCGACGCTGATGACGAGCGACCTCAGCGCGGCCGACGGCCCGCTCACGCTGACGATGAAAGGCACACTGGAAAGTCTTGTGGTGACCGGCATGACCGCATCGATCCCGGCCCTGACGAGCCTCGGCGGCGGCGTCGAGGCTGATACGCGCTACTGGCTCGGCGAACGCAAGCGCACGCAGCCGTTCGTGTGTCACAACCTCGCGATCCACGAACGCGCGCGCATCGAGCTGCCGGCCAACTTCCGCGTGCTCGACATGCCGGAGGCGCAACGCACGCAGGACCGCTTCGTCGATTTCACGTCGGAGTACGCGTTCGATCCGCTCAGCAACGTGGTCACGATGACGCGCGACGGCGCCACCCATTTCGACAGCGACGTCTGCACGCCCGATGATTTCACGCGCATGCGTCCCGCGATCGAAGCGATCGGACGGGACGTGCGCGCGGAGGTGATCGTCAGGTCGACGCTGGTGGAGTCGTCGAACGTGGCGTCGCAGGCGCCTTGAACATCAACGCGTCAACGCGTCAACGCGTCAAACCGGCCACAACGGCCCTTCCTGCATCGCGCCGATCTGCTCGCGCATCTCGAGGATGCGATCCTCCCAGTAGCGCTGCGTGTTGAACCATGGAAACGCGGCCGGAAACGCCGGATCGTTCCAGCGGCGCGCGGGCCACGCCTGATAGTGAATCAGCCGCAACGTGCGCAGCGCTTCGATCAGATGCAGTTCGCGCGGCTCGAACTCGCAGAAATCCTCGTAGCCGGCGAGCAGATCGGCGAGCGCGCGCGACGCCTCCGCGCGTTCGCCCGGCAACAGCAGCCACAGGTCCTGAATCGCGGGACCCATGCGGCTGTCGTCGAAATCGACGAAATGCGGGCCCGCATCGGTCCACAACACGTTGCTCGGATGACAGTCGCCGTGCAGACGCAACGTGCGAATCTCGCCGGCCCGCTCGAACGCACGCGCGACACCTTCGAGCGCGAGATTCACGACGGTTTCCCACGCGGTGCGCAAGTCGTCGGGCACGAAACGATGCGCGAGCAGGAAGTCGCGCGGCTCGTAGCCGAACGTGTCGATGTTCAGCGTGGGACGTTCCGCGTAGTCCTGGGTCTGTCCGATCGCATGAATGCGCCCGATGAAACGTCCGAGCCATTCGAGCGTGTCGCGCCGGTCGAGGTCCGGCGCGCGGCCGCCGCGTCGCTCGAAGACCGAGAAGCGGAAACCGTCGAAGCTATGCAGTGTGCGGCCATCGAGCACGCGCGCGGTCACGGCCGGGATCTCGCGCGCGGCGAGTTCGGCGACGAACGCGTGCTCTTCGAGAATCGCCGCGTCGCTCCAGCGCTCGGGACGATAGAACTTCGCGACCACGGGCGGACCGTCTTCGACGCCGACCTGATACACGCGATTTTCGTAGCTGTTGAGCGGCAGCAGACGGCCGTCGGTCCGCACGCCGGTCGTTGCGAGAACGCCGTCGATCGCGTCCAGCACGGTTTCCGGCGTGAGCCGCGCGAACGGCACGGCGCCATCGGCGCCGGCCTCAGGATGGGGATTATCGGGAATGGTGTCGTTCATGCCCCGCATTGTGCGCCGCGCCGCGGCTAAAGACGAGGGCGACGGCTCGTAATACGTGCGGGGCATCGCTAGAAATACGGGCTGATTTGCGGCGCGCCGTGGATCGACGCGCGCATCGACCCGCAGCGATGCCGGCGAGCCGATCTCACCTTACAACATCACTACAGCCCGCTCCTGCGTGTCACACAACGACAATGAGCAACAGATAAGCCTCTCGTTCAATGCGTCTGCGCGCCGGCCGGACGTATCAGGTCGCCGGTATCGATCAGATCTTCGAGGAAAAAGGGTTCGGTGTTGAGCTGCCGCGATGCGCCGGGCTCGCCGGCGTACCACGCCACCATCGCCATGTCGCCAAGAATGCGCATGACGATTCCGCGCGCGCCTTGCGGCACGGCGATATGTACCGATCGGACAATGGAACCGACTTCCATGATAATTCCCCGCTTCCCTTAGCCGGCTTTATGATTTCACGCCGGTCGAGGTGATGATAAAAACGCCGCTTCGCATTGGACGTTGCGTGCGCACTTAATCTGTCGCGCGCATGGCGCGTGAGAGGTTCGAGTCATTGTTCCCGCTTTGCGGGGCTTTGGGAAGGCGAATAGAAGGCTTTTACCAGTCGTTTCGCCCTATTCCCATTGCGCTGCGCACGGCCGATGATCTCGGCGTCAGACGTCGTAATGAAGACCATCATAAACCCTGTCGGGGGGAGACATCAAAAACGTGCATTACCAGAACGATCTGCAAGATGCGGCTAACGCGCAGCTTCGCACCTGCCTTCGCGCCGACGGGCGCGCCTGCGTTTCCGATCCGCGCGGCGCGGCCGCCGCTGATTTCATTAGTCTGCGCTAGTCATGTGGATCGTTCGTCTCGCGCTACGGCGCCCCTATACGTTCGTCGTGCTGGCGTTGCTATTGCTGATCGTCGGGCCACTGACGATTCTGCGCACACCCACCGACATCTTTCCGAACATCGATATTCCGGTGCTGTCGGTGATCTGGTCGTACAACGGCCTGCCCGCCGACGAAATGGAGCGGCGCATCGCGCTGAACTACGAGCGCGGCTTGTCGGTGGCGGTCAACGATATCGAACACACGGAATCGACGTCGCTGAACGGCATCACGGTCATCAAGATCTTTTTCCAGCCGGGCGCGAATATCGACGAAGCGCTCGCGCAGGTCACCGCGCTGTCGCAGTCGCAAGTGCGCTCGCTGCCGCCCGGCATCACGCCGCCGTTCATCCTGCGCTACAACGCGTCGACGGTACCGATTCTGCGGCTCGCGTTGTCGTCCGCGTCGCTGACCGAGCAGGAGCTGTTCGACTTCGGCAATAACTTCCTGAAGACGCAGCTCGCCACCGTGCCCGGTGCATCCGCGCCGCTGCCGTATGGCGGCAAGCAACGGCAGATCATGATCGATATCGATTCGCGCAAGTTGCAGGAGCGCAATCTGTCGCCGATGGACGTGGTCAGCGCGGTCTCCGCGCAGAACCTGATTCTGCCTTCGGGCACCGCGAAGATCGGCTCGACCGAGTACTCTGTGGTAATGAACGGCAGCCCCGATTCGCTCGCCGGGCTGAACAACATTCCGATCCGCACCACCGCAAACGGCACCGTCTATATCCGCGACGTCGCACACGTGCGCGACGGCTACCAGCCGCAGACCAACATCGTGCGCGTGAACGGCCAGCGCGCCGCGCTGCTGACGATCAACAAAAGCGGCAACACGTCCACGCTCGATATCGTCGACCGTATCAAGACGATGATGCCGACGCTGCGCAATCTGGTGCCGCCGTCGCTGAATATCGACCCTGTCGCCGACCAGTCGCTGTTCGTGCGTGCATCGGTGGAGGGCGTGCTGCGTGAAGCGCTGATCGCCGCGTGTCTGACGGGCCTGATGATTCTGCTGTTCCTCGGCAACTGGCGCGCAACGCTGATCATCGCGGTATCGATTCCGTTGTCGATGATCACGTCGATCATCGCGTTGTCCGCGCTCGGCCAGACGATCAACATCATGACGCTCGGCGGGCTCGCGCTCGCGGTCGGGATTCTGGTCGACGATGCGACCGTCGCGATCGAGAACATCAGCCATCAGCTCGAACAGGGCAAGACGCTAGAACAGGCGATTCTCGACGGCGCGCATCAGATCGCGATTCCGACGCTGGTGTCGACGTTGTCGATCTGCATCGTGTTCGTGCCGATGTTTCTGCTCACCGGTGTCGCGCACTACCTGTTCATTCCGCTCGCCGAAGCGGTGGTGTTCGCGATGCTCGCGTCGTACTTCTTCTCGCGTACGCTCGTGCCGACGCTCGCGAAGTATCTGCTGCGCTATCACCACAAGCCCGCTGATCTGCATCACGCGCCGGCGCAAACGCGCAATCCGTTCATGCGCGTGCACTACGCGTTCGAACGCGGTTTCTCGCGTTTGCGCGAGCGCTATCGCGTGTTTCTCGAAGCGCGCGTGGCGCGGCCGGGCCTGTTCGTTACGCTGTTTCTCGTGTGCTGTGGCGCGTCGCTGCTGTTGTTGCCGTTTATCGGCCGCGACTTTTTCCCCGCCGTCGATGCCGGCACGATCGCACTGCACATGCGCGCGAAAACCGGCATGCGGGTCGAGGAAACGGCGGTGCTGACCGATCGTGTCGATGCGCGCATCCGTCAGCTGATTCCGGCCGGCGAACTGCATTCGATCATCGACAACATCGGCCTGCCGGTGTCGGGTATCAACCTGTCGTACAGCAACACGGGCACGATCGGCACCTCCGACTCGGACATCCTGATCACGCTGAACCCCGAACATCATCCGAGCGCCGGCTATGTGCGCACCTTGCGGCGCACGCTCACCGACGAATTCCCCGGCGTGCAGTTCGCGTTTCTGCCGGCCGATATCGTCAGTCAGACGCTGAACTTCGGCATGCCGTCGGCGATCGATATCCAGATCGTCGGCCGTGAGGCGGCCGCCAATCGTGCGTTCGCCGCGAAGCTGCTGAACCGTCTGCGCACGGTGCCGGGCCTCGTCGATGCGCGCATCCAGCAGCCCGCCGATCTGCCGCGGATTTTCATCGACGTCGATCGCACGCGCGCGCAGCAAGCGGGTTTTTCGCAGCGCGATATCGCGAGCAATCTGCTGATCACGCTGTCGGGCAGCCAGCAGACCACGCCGACGTTCTGGCTCAATCCGCGCAACGGCGTCAGCTACAACGTGATCACGGAAGCGCCGCAATACACGATCGATTCGCTGCAATCGCTCGCGAACATTCCGTTGAACGCCAACGGCCGCAACAACATTCTCGGCTCGCTCGCGACAATGCGCCGCGAAGCCAGCAACGCGGTGCTCACGCACTACAACGCGCAAACCACGATCGACATCTACGGCACCGCCGACGGCCGCGATCTCGGCGGCGTGTCCGACGACATCCGCAGGATCATCGACGAATCAAAAGCCGAGTTGCCGAAGAGCTCGACGATCGAACTGCGCGGCCAGGTGCAAACGATGAACGAGTCGTTCTCGGGCCTGCTCGCCGGTCTGCTGTTCGCGGTGCTGCTCGTGTATCTGCTGATCGTCGTCAATTTCCAGTCGTGGCTCGATCCGTTCATCATCGTCACCGCGCTGCCGGGCGCGCTCGCGGGCATCGTGTGGATGCTGTTCCTCACGCACACCACACTGTCGATCCCTGCTCTCACCGGCGCGATCATGTGTATCGGCATCGCGACCGCGAACTCGATTCTGGTGATCAGCTTCGCGCGCGAACAATTGCTGCTGCACGGCGACGCGACCCGCGCGGCGATCGAAGCGGGCTTCACGCGCTTCCGCCCGGTGTTGATGACCGCGCTTGCGATGGTGATCGGCATGGTGCCGATGGCGATCGGTCTCGGCGAAGGCGGCGAGCAGAATGCGCCGCTCGGGCGCGCGGTGATCGGCGGGCTCGCGGTCGGCACGCTGGCCACGCTGATCTTCGTGCCAGTCGTGTTCTCGATGATCTATCGACGGCTCGCGGCGCGGCATCAGCGCGCCGCGGAACACGTGGTGCAGAAGCCATGAACGTCCCGCACGCGATAACCGTTCCGGCCGGCACGCGCATCATGCGATGCCACGACACAAGAGGCAGCCTCGACTGCCCATGCAATTTCGAAGGGGAAGCTTGATGGAAGCACAACGTCCCGGCGGCTCGGGTTCAGGATCGGGCTCTGGCGGCCACGCCGCGCATGATCCGGCGAAAGCGCGGCGCACGCGCCTGATCATGATTGCCGCCGCCGTCGCGGTGCTCGCGCTCGCCGCGCAAGGGATCTGGTCGCGCCACGATGCGCATGCGGCGCTCGAACGCGATGCCGAGCACACGAGCCAGTTAAGCGTCGAAGTCGTGCAGCCGCAAAAGTCGTCGGCCGGGTTCGATCTGACGTTGCCCGGCAACGTGCAGGCCTTCCTCGACACGCCGATCTACGCGCGCACCAACGGCTATCTGAAGAAGTGGTACGCCGACATCGGCGCGCGCGTGAAGAGCGGCCAGTTGCTCGCGGAAATCGACACGCCCGAAATCGACGACCAGTTGCGCGCCGCCCGCGCCGATCTCGCGAACGCCGAAGCGAATTACGCGCTGGCGAAGAGCACCGCGGATCGCTGGACGGATATGTTCAAAAGCAAGTCGGTGTCAAAACAGGAGACCGACGAGAAAGTCGGCGACATGCTCGCGAAAAAAGCCACGCTCGACGCCGCGCGTTTCAACGTCGCGCGACTCGAAAAGACGCAGTCGTTCCAGAAGGTCTATGCACCGTTCGACGGCACCGTGACCGCGCGCAACGTCGACGTCGGCGCGCTGATCGACGCGGGCAGCTCGGGCGGCCCCGCGAAGGAAATGTTTCATGTCGCGCAGGCGGACCTCGGAGAACGTGCTGCATAAATCGACCGCCGGTCTCGCGCTGAACGACTATCTGGTGCAGGTCGACGCGTCGTGGGAACCGGACCTGTGGGGCCGCGTGTCGCGCAGCGTCGAAGGCGCGAAGGCTGGCGCGCAGGCGAGCGCCGCCGACGTCGACGCCGCGCTGCTGTCGATGCAGGCCGAGCTCGCCACCGATTACTTCGAGCTGCGCGGACTCGATCAGGAGCGCCGACTCCTCGACGACACGATCAAGGCCTACCAGGAGGCGCTCGAACTGACGCAGCATCGCTACGCCGGCGGCATCGCGACCGATGCCGATGTCGCGCAGGCACAAGCGCAGCTGAAGACGACCCAGGCGCAGGCGCTCGATCTCGGCGTGCAGCGCGCGCAGCTCGAACATGCGATCGCGATCCTGATCGGCCAGCCGCCGTCGACCTTCACGCTGCCGGTCGCGCCGCTCGTCGCGGTGCCGGTCGTCGCGGCGGCCGGCGTGCCGTCCGGCTTGCTCGAGCGGCGTCCCGATATCGCGGCGGCCGAGCGGCACGTCGCCGCGATGAATGCGCAGATCGGCGTGGCCACCGCGGCGTTTTTCCCGAATCTCGTGCTGGCCGTGACGGGCGGACTCGAAGCGACCAACTACAGCCAATGGCTGCTCGCGCCGAGCCGGCTGTGGTCGCTCGGGCCGACGCTCGCGGGCACACTGCTCGACTTCGGCGGCCGCGCGGCCGTCAAGGATCAGGCGCGCGCGCACTACGACGAAAGCGTCGCGCAATATCGGCAAACGGTGCTGAACGCGTTCGGCCAGGTCGAGGACAATCTCGCCGCGCTGCGCGTGCTGGAACAGGAAGCCGCTGCCCAGGACGACGCGGTCGCGGCCGCGCGGCGCGCGCTCGCGGTCGTGTCGGACCGCTACCGGAACGGCGCGATCACCTACCTCGACGTGGTCGTCGCGCAGACGACCACGCTCACCAACGAGCGCAACGCCGTGTCGATCGCACGCCGCCGGATGGCCGCGAGCGTCGCGCTCGTGAAGGCGCTCGGCGGCGGCTGGGATACGTCGGTACTGCCTGGCGACGATTCGCCGGGCGACGATTCGCCGGGCGACGCTTCGCTCGTCCATCGGCCTGCGGCGACTTCCGGTTCGACGCAGACGCCGGCGCCGGCCAGCGTAGCCGGGGCGCACGGCTAGCGCCGGGAGACGGGCGCGCGACTTGGTGCGGGCGGCGCGGAACGCCGCGTTGCCCGCGCCGCCGGCTCGAAACGAGTTTTCAGCGTATCCTTAACATCTTTTGCGCGTTTCCGTGTGACCCAAGGAGTTCAGTTGTGAACCTGCCGCCGCAATCCCAGCGGACTGCTTCTGCCGTTCCCTCCCCCGCCGCAGCTTCGGCTCCTTCCACCCGCACCACCACCGTGTCGGATATCCCCTATCTGGAACGCGGCTCGCCCGCGTACTGGCGCGCCAGCCTCGCGCTGCTGTTCGCCGGCTACGCGACGTTCTCGCTGCTTTACTGCGTGCAGCCGCTGCTACCGTCGTTCTCCGAAGCGTTCGACGTGACGCCGGCGCAAAGCAGTCTGTCGCTGTCGCTATCCACCGCGGCGCTCGCGCTGGCGATTTTCGTCGCCGGTTTCGTCTCCGAGGGTTGGAGCCGGCACAAGCTGATGACGCTGTCGCTGACGGTGTCGTCGGTGCTGACGATTGGCGTGTCGGTCGCGCCGCACTGGAATCAGCTGCTCGTGCTGCGCACGCTCGAAGGGCTTGCGCTCGGCGGCGTGCCGGCCGTCGCGATGGCCTATCTCGCCGAGGAAGTGCATCCCGACGGTCTCGGCCTCGCGATGGGTTTGTACGTCGGCGGCACGGCGATCGGCGGCATGGCCGGACGGGTGATCACCGGCGTGGTCGCCGATCTGTTTTCATGGCGCGTCGCAATCGGCACGATCGGCGTGCTCGGCCTGCTGTCGATGCTCGCGTTCCGCGCGCTGCTGCCGCCATCGCGCCATTTCGTGCCGCGCCGCGGCCTCGGCTTCGCGCATCACCGCACGCTGCTGTTGCGGCAGTTCACGCGACCGGGCTTGCCTCTGCTGTTCCTGCTCGGCTTCGTGCTGATGGGCAGCTTCGTCACGCTGTACAACTACATCGGCTACCGGCTGCTCGCGCCGCCGTATCGGCTGAATCAGACGGAGATCGGCGCGATCTTCATCGTCTATCTGGTCGGTGTGGTCGCGTCGCCGTGGTCCGGGCGCATGGCCGATACGTTCGGCCGCGCGCGCGTGCTGATCGGGAGCCTGCTGCTGATGGTGTTCGGCCTCGCGCTGACGATGCTGCATCCGCTCGCGGCGGTCGCGACCGGCATCGCATGCGTGACGTTCGGGTTCTTTGCCGGGCATTCGGTCGCGAGCGGCTGGGTCGGGCGTCTGGCGAAAGATGCGAAAGGCCAGGCCGCTGCGCTATATCTGCTCGCATACTACATCGGCTCGAGCCTGGTCGGCTCGTATGGGGGCCACGTGTGGGCCGGTCATGGCTGGAACGGGGTCGTCGGACTGGTCGGTGCGCTGCTCGTGATCGGCTTGATCGCGGCGACGCACCTGCGCGCCCGCGCATAGCCGCAGGCGATCATTCACCCCGCATGGATCGGCGCAAAACGAAAGGCTTTCGCAAGCGAACGCTCGACATTTTCCGCCGTGTTTTGTTGCGCCGCGCCAATCGCCGCGCGCCCGTCGCGCCGAGGTTCAGCGGCTTGCGAATAAGCGACGGCGCGCAAGCTCGCGCCGCCGCGCCGCTCCATCCGTCTCCTATACTCGATTCGTGCACTGGTACTGCATGATTTCAAAGCCGCAGCCTCTGCCGGAACGACATAGCATCCATCCTGCATGGGAGGAGACGAAGATGACGTACTTCACGATCGGCGATTTCATCCTGGTCATTCCGATGGCGTTGGCGGGTGCGCTATTCGTCGGCGCGCTGCCCTGCAAAACCGAGTTGCGACACAACGCGCTGCGTGTGCTGGGCGCGCTGATCGGTGTGATGTGCGCGGTGGCGCTGGTCGAGGGTCTGCCGGCGCTCGTGTAGCGGCGCGGCGAAGTATCAACGAAAAAGCCGCACGCTGAGCGTGCGGCTTCGTTTTGCCCTTCGTTCCGTCTGCCAGTTGCGCGGACGGCTCCTCACGCGATCAGATCGCCTGGTCCGTCGATGGCTTTTCCCACAGGTTGATCCCGCCTTCGGTCGCATAGCGATCGATCTCGGCGAGCTCGTCGGCCGAGAATGCGAGGTTCTTCAGCGCGCCGACGTTCTCGCGGACCTGCTCCGCGCGGCTCGCGCCGATCAGTACCGACGTCACGCGCTGATCGCGCAACGCCCACGCAAGCGCCATCTGCGCGAGGCTCTGACCACGGCGCTGCGCGATGTCGTTGAGCTTCCTCACGTGCTCGATGTTCTGCGGGCTCAGATGCTCGTCTTTCAGCGAACCGCCGCCCGGCTTGTTGACGCGCGCATCGGCCGGCACGCCGTTCAGGTACTTGCCGGTCAACAGCCCTTGCGCGAGCGGCGTGAACGCGATCGCGCCCGCGCCGACTTCGTCGAGCGTATCGAGCAGGTCGTGTTCGATCCAGCGGTTCAGCATGTTGTACGACGGCTGATGGATCAGCAGCGGCACCTTGTATTCGGCGAGCAGCTTCGTCATTTCGCGCGTCTTCGCCGACGAGTACGACGAGATGCCGATGTAGAGCGCCTTGCCCTGCTGCACCGCGCTCGCCAATGCGCCCGCGGTTTCTTCGAGCGGCGTGTGCGCGTCGAAGCGATGCGAATAGAAGATGTCGACGTATTCGAGGCCCATGCGCTTCAGGCTCTGATCGAGACTCGCGAGCACGTACTTGCGCGAGCCGCCGCCCTGGCCGTACGGACCCGGCCACATATCCCAACCGGCCTTCGACGAAATCAGCAGCTCGTCGCGATACGGTTTGAAATCGTCCTTGAAAAGGCGGCCGAAGTTGGTTTCCGCGCTGCCGTACGGCGGGCCATAGTTGTTCGCCAGATCGAAGTGCGTGATGCCGAGGTCGAAGGCCGTGCGCAGGATGTCACGCTGCGTCGAGATCGGCGTGGTGTCGCCGAAGTTGTGCCACAGGCCGAGCGACAACGCCGGCAGTTTGAGACCCGACTTGCCGCAGACGCGGTATTGCATGTCCGAATAGCGTTCTGAAGCTGCTTCGTAAGCCATTGCTAGTGTCCTTGTCGATGAGATCGCCCGAGAATTCCGGGCGTGAGGATTCGCGCGTTGCGGGAGGCGTGCTGCTCGGGGAATTTATTGTTGTGATGTCGCCGTGGTGCGGCTAGACCGCTATGTTAGCCAATCGACGCGGCGCTTGCAGGCACCAGTATGCGGGATGGACGAGCACGCGCGGCTCACCTACACTCTGGCCGGTTCAAGTTGATGGGAGGTGCAGATGGCCAAAGCGATTTCGATCGCGCTGATTGTCGGCGGTATCGTGCTGCTGTATTTCGGCGGGCAGGCGTTCAATTCGGTGAGCAGCGACGTGTCGCGCTTCTTTACCGGTTCCCCGAGCAACAAGGCGATCGTGCTGATCGTCGCGGGCGTGGTGGCGACGCTTGCCGGGCTGACGGGAATCGCGATGTCGGGGCGCAAGCGCTGAGCGTCCGCGCGAGCCCCGCGACGAAAATAGCTAGAACGCGATCTCGGGCTTCGCGGCCGAGCGCGTGCCGGGCAGCGGCACGTTGCTTACGCCGTGATAGGTGAAGACCAGCGAGAACTTCACCTGATCGCTGAGATTCTTGCCGGCCGAGTGCAGCGTGTTGCAGTGGAAGAACACCACGTCGCCGGTCTTCAACTCGGGCGACACCGCGGTGCGGATCGCCGCCTCGTTCTCGGCGATATCCGTGCGGAAAAATTTCGCTTCGTCGAAACGATCCGACGTGAAGGCGGCGCCGTGCGATTGCGGCACGAACCACAGCGCGCCGTTATCGATCGTTTCCGGGCCGACCGCGAGCCACACCGACACCAGGTCGTCGCGCTCGAACGACCAGTAGCGCACGTCGCGATGCCAGCCGGTCAGGCTGCCGTACGCGGGGTGCTTGGTCATCATGCAGTTGTGATGCGCGCGCGACAGTCGCGGCTCCTCCCCAAAATACAGTTCCATCCAGCCACGGATTTCGGGCGCGGTCGCCCATTGCGCGAACGCCGGGTGACGACCGTACGCGTCGAGCAGGCGCCGCACCGTGTGTCCGCCCGGCGCATCCTTCGATGACGGCGCGCCCGGATACTTCAGATCCGCTTCGAATTCGATCGGCGCCGCCGCTTCCTGCAGCTGCCGCTGTGCGATCCGCTTCAGCTCGTCGCAACGTTCGGGCGACACGAGTCCTGGCACGACGACAAAACCCTGCTCCCGCAACGTTTGAATCTGCTCTTTCTTCGAATGGAGTGACATGGCGTTCCGTTACTGTCGACTAACTGATGTCCGATTGTAAAACGGGCGCGATCGGGGTGCGTTGTTTCGCGGCGCGCCGATGCACCGGTTTCAGGCGTGGAGTGCATCCGCATCGCACATTCGCAGGGCAACTATGCACGTAAATCGCCCGTCAAAAGTGAGACCAGATTGGTGTCGGCGACGATTCGATCCAGAGGAGATTCGACCTCGCAGGGTACTAACCCGACTTTCTGACGTCACGATTCCCGTGTAGCCTGCTCGCATGTCGATCGCCGCTTACGCAGTTTTCTATTGTGCGCAGCCCGTCAAGGCTCGTGCCGTCGGATTCTCCGCGTTGTACCTTCGCAGCGCTGCGCGCCTTGTTTCGCGTCGCGATCTCCCGCGACACGACGCGCACCGGATTTCCGGCTTTCAGGCCGTTCATCGCAACCCCGTCATTGGCACATATGGTGCTGTTTGTCCGTGCACATCCGATGCACGCGCCGACGTGCGGTTCATTGCCTAAATGTGAAGCCATGCATACTCTTTTGAGCACCCGTCTTACCCGCGCCGCGCTGAAAGCGGCGCGTCCCGCGCGCCGTCATATGATGCGAGCGCTGCGCCACCATGCCGCGCGCACCCGTGCGCTCGGCGAGCAGTGGCGCGACGCGAAGGCCGTCGACGGCTTTCGCACCTGGTTCCATACGTTCTTCTCGGCGCTGCGCCAGCAGAGCGGCACGCGCCGCCTGTCGCTGCGTACGTTGCTGCGCAAGCCGACACCGTTGCACCTCGCGGTCGCGAAACGCGCGCCGGAGGTGCGCACGCCTGCGAGCCGCCGACCGCGTCGGCTGTCGACGAGCAGCAGCGGGTGGTTCGCGTTTGCGTTTGCGAGCCGGTGAGATTGCTGGACCGGTGAGTTGCAGTTGCGCGTTGAGTGGCTAGACCGCTGATCTGCTGACATCGCCGCGCCATCGACGGACAAAGAAAAAACCCCGCCCGGCTCACGCCGGCGGGGTTTTTTGCTTTCAGGTAATGATCGACCCGCGCTAGTTACGCGATCGCCGCGACCGGCTCGGTGCCTGCCGCTTCGGCGAGTGCAAGCGCCTTGTCGGTGGCTTCCCACGTGAATTCCGGCTCTTCGCGGCCGAAGTGGCCATACGCCGCGCTCTTCTCGTAGACCGGGCGTAGCAGGTCGAGCATCTGGATGATGCCCTTGGGACGCAGGTCGAAATGCTGACGCACGAGTTCCGTGATGGTCGCATCCGACACGCGGCCGGTGCCGAACGTGTTGACCATCACCGAGGTCGGCTGAGCGACGCCGATCGCGTACGACACCTGGATCAGGCAGCGCGACGCGAGGCCCGCGGCCACGATGTTCTTCGCGACGTAACGGCCGGCGTATGCTGCCGAGCGGTCGACCTTCGACGGGTCCTTGCCCGAGAACGCGCCGCCGCCGTGCGGTGCCGCGCCGCCGTACGTGTCGACGATGATCTTGCGGCCCGTCAGACCGCAATCGCCTTGCGGACCGCCGATCACGAAGCGACCGGTCGGGTTCACGAGGTACTTGATGTCACCCTTGATCAGCTCGGCCGGAAGCGTCGGCTTGATCACTTCTTCGATCACCGCTTCGCGCAGCGTGTCGAGCTCGATGTCCGGCGCATGCTGGGTGGACAGCACGACGGTGTCGATCGAATGCGGCTTGCCGTCGACGTAGCGCACGGTGACCTGCGACTTCGCGTCCGGACGCAGCCAGGGCAGACGGCCGTCGCGGCGCAGATTCGCCTGACGCTCGACGAGGCGGTGCGACAGGTGGATCGGCAGCGGCATCAGTTCCGGCGTTTCTTCGCACGCGTAACCGAACATCAGGCCCTGGTCGCCTGCGCCTTGATCGAGGTTATTGTCGTGCGCGCGGTCCACGCCTTGGGCGATGTCCGGCGACTGCTTGTCGTAGGCGACGAGCACCGCGCAGCCGCGGTAGTCGATGCCGTAGTCGGTGTTGTCGTAGCCGATGCGCTTGATCGTGTTGCGCGCTATCTGGATGTAGTCGACGTTCGCGGTGGTGGTGATTTCACCGGCCAGCACGACGAGACCCGTGTTGCACAGCGTTTCGGCCGCGACACGCGAGTACTTGTCCTGAGCGAGGATGGCGTCAAGGATCGCGTCCGAGATCTGGTCCGCGACTTTGTCGGGATGGCCTTCGGAGACGGATTCGGAAGTGAAGAAATAGTCGTTTGCCACGTTGCAGACTCCTGTTAGTGGTTACGGTTGCGTTCCACGTAGCCGACTTCGGGAGTCTGAAGCGGCGACGCTTTAGCGGATTACCTTACCGATGGACGCTACCCATGGAATCCATGGACCGCACCCGCCGGCTTCGCCCCGCAAGTTGTCTATTAACTCGGCGAAGCCCTTATTATAGCGACTTCCTTTGAATGTCACAGAGTGTCCACGAGTGCGGTATCACGCCAATTTTTCCGCCCACCAAAATTCCGCCCCCATCAGCGCCGCGCGCCCGGAGGCTGCATGCTGAGCCGCTACGGCGCGAAGCTCGCGGTCGGGCTGCTTAAACTCTTTGCGTTGTTGCCGTATGGATTCGTCGCCCGTCTCGGCGATGGGCTCGGCTGGCTGCTCTATCAAATCCCGAGCCGTCGCAAGCGCATCGTTCATACGAATCTGAAGCTGTGCTTCCCCGACTGGAGCGACGAGCACCGCGAGGACGTCGCGCAGAAGCACTTCCGTCATGCGATCCGCAGCTATCTCGAGCGCAGCGTGCAGTGGTTCGGCTCGGCGAAGAAGCTCGAAAAGCTGATCCAACTCGACAGCGCGATCGACCTGACCGACCCGAACCTGCCGCCGACGCTCTTTCTAGGCTTTCATTTTGTCGGCATCGAGGCGGGTTCGATTTTTCTGAACTACTCACTGAAGCGCCGGTGCGGCTCGCTGTATCAGCCGATGTCGAATCAGGAGCTCGAGGGAGTCGCGAAAGCGGCGCGTGCGCGTTTCGGCGCCGACATGGCGAGCCGCGCGGACAGCGCGCGCGTCGTACTGCGCTGGCTGCGCGAACGCAAACCGGTGATGCTCGGCGCGGACATGGACTACGGCGCGCGCAATTCGACGTTCGTGCCGTTCTTCGGCGTGCCGACCTGCACGCTGACCGCGGTCGGCCGTCTCGCGAAGGTCGGGCACGCGCAGGTCGTGCCGTTCATCGGCGAAGTGCTGCCGAACTACAAGGGCTACCGGCTCAAGGTCTTCAAACCTTGGGACAACTATCCGACCGGCGATGATGACGCCGATGCGCGACGCATGAACGAATTTCTCGAAGAGCAGATTCCGCTGATGCCCGAGCAATATTACTGGGTGCACAAGCGGTTCAAGACGCGGCCGCCGGGAGTGCCGGGGGTATATTGAAGATGGCGCTGGCACCGGGCTCCCAGCAGTCGGAGCACGTCGATCAGTGCACGTGAGGCGGCATCTCGGCCCTTGCCCGCCATACCGTTTCCGATGGGCCAACGTGTATCATCTGCTATTGGCCCAACCCGGCTCGAAAGGGTGATTCACCCGACGGCCGGCAAGGCCCGGATTTTCGGCTCCGCCCGCACGCGCGAAGCCCTACGCAGCAACGGATACACGAAAAACGTGAAGCTCAAATTCACCAAAATGCACGGCGCGGGTAACGACTTCGTCGTACTCGACGGCTATACCCAACCGCTTGAACTGACCACGGCACAGGTTCGCGCGCTCGCGAATCGCCATTTCGGCGTCGGTGCCGACCAGTTGCTGCTGGTCGAAAAGCCGACCGTCGAAGGCGTCGATTTCAGATATCGCATCTTCAATTGCGACGGCGGCGAGGTCGAACATTGCGGCAACGGCGCGCGCTGCTTCGTCAAGTTCGTGCGCGAGCGCGGTCTCACTGACCAGCGCAGTGTGCGCGTGCAAGTCCAGAACGGCACGATCACGCTGACGATGCAGGACAACGGCGAGGTGATCGTCGACATGGGCACGCCCGTGTTCGATCCCGAACTCGTGCCGTTCGCGACCAAAGGCCTGCAAGGCCGCCGCGAAGGCGCGGACACGCTCTGGCCGCTCGACGTGAACGGCACGACGCGCTGGATGTCGGTGGTGTCGATGGGCAATCCGCACGCGGTGCAGGTCGTCGACGATGCCGAGGCGTTCCCGGTGCTGGTCGAAGGTCCGGCTATCGAGCGGCACACGCGCTTCCCGCAGCGGGTCAATGCGGGCTTCATGCAGATCGTCAACCGCAACGAGATCAGGCTGCGCGTCTACGAACGCGGCGCGGGCGAAACGCTCGCGTGCGGCACCGGCGCGTGCGCGGCGGTCGCGGCCGGTATCCGGCGCGGGCTGCTGGATTCGCCGGTGCTCGTGCACACGCACGGCGGCGATCTGACGATCACGTGGGACATTGCGCAACCAGGCGCGCCGCTGCTGATGGCCGGCCCCGCGGCCACCGTCTTCGAAGGGGAGATCGAGTTGGCAGAAGAGGCGGCGAGCGCGTCGCCGGACTCGCCGCAGCACAACCCGTCCAGCCCGGCCGCCGTGGCGCCCTCCGTCTAACTCATTGACCGACGCGCCGCCGTGAGGCGGCCCTCCCGTAGTCCTCTAGCCGAAACCATGAACGATCGCGAAGTCGCCGAATACCTGCTCGCCAATCCCGAATTCTTCGTCGAACACGCGGAAACGCTCGCGACCATCCGGCTCGCGAACCCGCACGGCAAAGCCGCGGTGTCGCTGCAGGAGCGGCAGATGGAAATGCTGCGCGACAAGAACAAGCATCTCGAGCGGCGTCTGGCCGAACTGCTGCGCTACGGTCACGAGAACGACAGCATCGCGGCGAAGTTCAACCGCTGGACCATCCGGGTGATGGCCGAGCGCGATCCGTACGCGCTGCCGCGCACGATCGCCGGCGGCCTGCGCGATATCTTCGACGTGCCGCAAGCGGCACTGCGCGTGTGGGACGTCGCCGAGCCGTATGCGCAAGCCGACTTCGCGCGCCACGTCAGCGAGGAGGTGCGGATTTTCGCGGGCAGCCTGAGCACGCCGTACTGCGGCGCGAACACCGGCTTCGAGGCCGCGCAATGGCTCCCGCAAGCGGCGAGCGCTGCCAACGGAGCGGCCACCCCGGCGACGAACGTGGCAATGAGCGCGACCGACGACCCCAACGCCGCATCGAGCGAAACGGCGCAGACCACCGAATCGATCGCGCTGCTCTCGCTGCGCGACCCCGAAGGCGCCGAAGACGCGCCGACGTTCGGCCTGCTCGTGATGGGCTCATCCGACCCGCGCCGCTTCCACGAAGGCATGGCCACCGATTTCCTCACGCAGATCGGCGCGCTCGCGAGTGCCGCGCTGAGCCGGCTGCTGCCGCGCTGAGCCGCGCCATACAACATCACCGCCCACCGTGACCGCCGCCGACCCGATCGCCGCCTACCTGTCGCATCTCGAGCACGAGCGGCGGCTGTCGGAGCATACGCTGCGCGGTTATACGCATGAGCTCGCGGAACTGAAGCAACTCGCCAAAGGCCGACCGCTGGAAAGCCTCACCGCCGTCGACATCCGCGGCGCCGTCGCGCGCGCGCATGCGGGCGGCCTCACCGCGCGCTCGATCGGCCATCGGCTGTCGGCGTGGCGCGCGTTTTATCGCTGGCTCGCGGGCCATGTCGAGCTGCCGGCCAATCCGGTCGCCGCGGTGCGCGCGCCGAAGCAGGCAAAAATGCTGCCGAAGGCGCTTTCCGTCGACGACACCGCACGCCTGATGGACAACCCGCCCGCCGAGTCCCCCGAAGGCCTGCGCGATCACGCAATGCTCGAACTGTTCTACTCGTCGGGCCTGCGCCTCGCCGAACTGGTCGGCCTCGACGTGTGTTTCGCCGACGTCGACGGCTATCGCTCGGCCGGCTGGCTGAAGCTCGATTCCGCCGAAGTCGAAGTACTCGGCAAAGGCAACCGGCGCCGCGTCGTGCCGGTGGGCAGCAAGGCCATCGCGGCGCTGAACGCATGGCTCGCGGTGCGCGAACGGATGGTCCGCCACGATCCGCATCCGCTCTTCCTGTCGGCGCGCGGCAACCGGCTGTCGCCGAACGTCGTGCGCGAGCGCGTAAAGCGCGCGGCGCTCGTGGCCGGCATTCCTGCCAACGTGCATCCGCACGTGCTGCGTCATTCGTTCGCGACGCACGTGCTGCAGTCGAGCGGCGATCTGCGCGCCGTGCAGGAGCTGCTAGGACACGCGAGCATCACCGCGACCCAGGTGTATACGGGCCTCGATTTCCAGCACCTCGCCCACGTCTACGACAGCGCGCATCCTCGCGCGAAGAAACGCAACTGATCACGCGACTGCCGCCGCGCGCCACCACGCGCCGCCCCATCGCTAGTACCTCACCGACACCTGATGAATACCGTTACGCTCAAACCGTCGAAAGAAAAATCGCTGCTGCGCCGCCATCCGTGGGTCTATGCCAATGCGATCGAACATGTCGACGGCCGCCCCGCGCCCGGCGCGACCGTGCTCGTGCGCGCGCACGATGGCCGCTTTCTCGCGCGCGCCGCCTACAGCCCGCACTCGCAGATCCGCGCACGGGTGTGGAGCTTCGACGAAGCCGAGCCGATCGATCACGCGTTCTTCAAGCGCCGCGTGCAGCGCGCGTTCGCGCATCGTCAGGCGATGGTGCGCGACACCGGCGCCGTACGACTGATATTCGGCGAGGCGGACGGTCTGCCGGGCCTGATCGTCGATTACTACGTCGCCGAGGACGCGGGTCAGCGCAGCCAGATCGTCTGTCAGTTCATGGCGGCCGGCGTCGAGGCGTGGAAGGACGCGATCGTCGCGGCGCTGATCGGCGCGACCGGCTGCCCGAACGTCTACGAGCGCTCGGACGTGTCGATACGTCAGAAGGAAGGGCTCGAACAGATCACCGGCGTGCTCGCGGGCGAGCCGCCTTCGGAGCAGCTGATCGCGAGCGAAAACGGCGTGCGCTATCACGTCGACGTGCGCAACGGCCACAAGACCGGCTTCTATGTCGACCAGCGCGATAACCGCCTGCTCGTGCAGCAGTTCGCGAAAGATCGCGACGTGCTGAACTGCTTCTGCTACACCGGCGGCTTTTCGCTCGCGGCGCTCAAGGGTGGCGCGAAGCGCGTGGTTTCGGTCGATTCATCGGGTGAAGCGCTCGCGCTCGCGCAGCAGAACGTCGCGGCCAACGGCTTCGACGCCGATCGCGCGAGCTGGCTCGACGCCGACGCGTTCAAGACACTGCGGCGCCTCTACGACGAAGGCGAGCGCTTCGACCTGATCGTGCTCGATCCGCCGAAGTTCGCGCCATCGCGCGAGCACGTGGATCGCGCGTCGCGCGCGTACAAGGACATCAATCTGACGGGCCTGAAGCTGCTGCGTCCGGGCGGACTGCTGTTCACCTACTCGTGCTCGGGCGCGATCGATCCCGAACTGTTCCAGAAGATCGTGTCCGGCGCTGCTGCCGATGCCCGCGTCGACGCTCGCATCCTGAAGCGGCTGGGCGCGGGCGTCGATCATCCGCTGCTCACGGCGTTCCCCGAGGGGGAGTATCTGAAGGGGCTGCTGTTGCAAATCGCCTGATCGCCCATATTTCGTGGGCAATTGCGCGTGCCGGCGGAGGCAGCGGCCACCCTCCGCGCAGCCCGCCATCGGCCGGCCGCAAGGCCGCCGCCCTGCGCCCGCCAGGCAAATATGTTTCAATAACCGGCTGGACAGGGCCGCGCCATCTGGCTGCGGCGGCCGGCCTCACGCTTCTGGCTAGCCTTGCGCTAGCGTTCGATCACGCACCGTTTCACGACTTACAGGCGACCCACATGATTCCAGTCACCATCCTGACCGGCTTCCTCGGCAGCGGTAAAACCACCCTGCTCAAGCGCATCCTGAACGAAAAGCACGGCATGAAGATCGCCGTCATCGAGAACGAGTTCGGCGAAGAGAACATCGACAACGAGATCCTCGTGCAGGACACGACCGAGCAGATCATCCAGATGAGCAATGGCTGCATCTGCTGCACGATTCGCGGCGACCTGTCGCGCGTGCTCAACGATCTGGCCGCGAAGAAGCAGGCGGGCGAAGTGGACTTCGACCGTGTCGTGATCGAAACCACCGGCCTCGCGAATCCGGGCCCGGTCGCGCAAACCTTCTTCATGGACGATCAGATTGCGAGCGACTTCCTGCTCGACGCGATCATCACGCTGGTCGATGCAAAGCACGCGGACCGTCAGCTCGACGAGCATGAAGTGGTGCAGCGCCAGGTCGGTTTCGCCGACCGCCTGTTCATCACCAAGGCCGATCTCGTCGATGAGCGGCAACTGGGCGATCTGCGCCACCGTCTGCTGCACATGAACCCGAAGGCGGCGATCAGGGTCGTCAATTTCGGCGAAGCGGACATCAAGGAAATTTTCGATCTGCGCGGCTTCAACCTGAACTCGAAGCTCGAAATCGACCCGGACTTCCTCGCCGAAGACGAACACGCGCACAGCCACGCGCATGCGCACGACGAACACGGCCACACGCATGGCGACCATGATCATGATCACGCGAATTGCGATCACGACCATGGCCACTGCGATCACGAAGGCCACGATCATGGGCATCACCACCATGCGCATCACGACGACAAGATCAAGTCGTTCGTGTACCGCAGCGATCGTCCGTTCGATCCGAACAAGCTCGAAGACTTCCTCGGCGGCATTCTGCAGATCTACGGCGAGCACCTGCTGCGCTACAAGGGCGTGCTGTACATGAAGGGCGTCGATCGCAAGGTCGTGTTCCAGGGCGTGCATCAAATGATGGGCAGCGACCTCGCCGCGAAATGGCAACCGGCCGAGAAGAAGACCAACAAGATGGTGTTCATCGGCATCGAACTGCCGCGCGACCTGATCACCGACGGTCTCGACGCCTGCCTCGCCTGAGCGGGCGCAGCGCAGTCACACAAGCAAGCCCCGTAGAAGTCCCACGACATGCCGCGCGTAGCGCGGCATGCGTCGTGCTACTGCTATTGCGCCGAGACACCCGAGGTCGACTGCGCGGGCGTGAATCCTCTGCAGAAACTGCGATGCCGTGGCACCAAAACCGCGCGATTGCCGGCTATATGAAAAACACGTGAAAACCCTGCCGCATTAAAGCGTGCACGACCATCGCTTTTTGGCTTTGTGCGCGTTATATTTTCGGGATATCGCTGCACCGCAGGCAGAATTCGGCAGTTGCGGTGCCGGATTGTGATTCAGTTACAATACGTGCCCACTGGAGAATGACAACGAATTGCCCGGTCGCGCGTATCCCGCGACGGGCCTGAAACGGCGCCGGAAAATCTTGTCCGGAGACACGCCGAAAACGCCGGCGGGCACGGCCTGAAAGGGCACGCGCTGGTCGGCGAGCGATGCCTCAGGAGCATGTGTGAATCGGTTTCCAGAGGAGTTCGGCCCCGCAGTGGCGTAGCTAGCAACGCCCGGTGTGTGGGCGCCAGGCGCTTCGGCGTCACGACAGCCCAACGTTCGTGACCACCCCTGCGCTGCGCGTCCGCGCGACGCGTTTGCGGGCAATACGAAAGTGCGGGCACTATGAGTTTTGCCTCACATTGAAGAAGTAAGCCAGATGACGACGAAACGACTCTTGACCGAAGCCGAAATCCTGAAGATGAGCGACAAGGATTACATGAATGAGGATCAGCTCGCCTTCTTCAAGAACAGGCTCGAACAGTTGCAGGCGGACATTCTCCGCAATGCCGGCCAGACGACCGAGAACCTGCGTGAAACGGTCATCGTGCCGGACCCGGCCGATCGCGCCACGATCGAGGAAGAGCATGCGCTCGAACTGCGCACGCGCGACCGCGAACGCAAGCTGCTGAAGAAGGTGCAGCAATCGATCGCGCGCATCGAGGCGGGCGACTACGGCTGGTGCGAAGAAACCGGCGAGCCGATCGGCATTCCGCGTCTGCTCGCACGGCCCACGGCCACGCTGTCGCTCGAAGCACAAGAGCGCCGCGAATTGCGCCAGAAGCTGTTCGGCGACTGATGAGCTGAGGCGCGGCTCCGGCCTGGCGCCCTGAAAACGCTGCTTCGTCGAGAGGCGCACGGTGAACCGTGCGCCTTTTCTTTTTGCGCGACATCCGCGCGAGCTCCGCCATCCCTCCTGTCCCACCACGCCTTTCCGCCTCATTTCTCAGGCTTCCTGAGCGGATTTTCAGTTTTTCTCCCTAGGCCTTCCGGCGGATCTTGATATGACCGCGCCCGCCCTAAAATAGATCGGACATGCGCTCACGAGCGCGCCAGCCGGCGCGCCGTCCGCTGACTGGATTCATGCGGTAGCGCGCAGCGCTGCCGCGTCCTACCCGTTTTGCAAAGAGGAACGCATATGGAGCAATTTCACGGCACGACGATCGTTTCCGTGCGCCGCGGCAACAAGGTGGCGCTCGGCGGTGACGGCCAGGTGACGCTCGGCAACATCGTCATGAAAGGCGGCGCGAAGAAGGTCCGGCGCATCTATAACGGCAAGGTGCTGGTCGGCTTCGCTGGCGGCACGGCGGATGCCTTCTCGCTGCTCGACCGCTTCGAGGCGAAGCTCGAAAAGCATCAGGGCAATCTGACGCGCGCGGCCGTGGAGCTCGCGAAAGACTGGCGCACCGACCGCATGCTGCGTCGTCTGGAAGCGATGCTGATCACCGCGGACGCGACCACCACGCTCGTCATCACGGGCAACGGCGACGTGCTCGATCCCGAAGGCGGCATCTGCGCGATCGGTTCGGGCGGTGCGTATGCGCAGGCGGCCGCGAAGGCGCTTGCCGACAACACCGAGCTGTCGCCGCGCGACATCGTGGAGAAATCGCTGGAAATCGCCGGCGACATGTGCATCTACACGAACCATAACCGCGTCATTGAGACGATCGAGTAAGGACCCATCGATGAGCACCATGACCCCCGCCGAGATCGTCTCCGAGCTCGACAAACACATCATCGGCCAAGGCCGCGCGAAGAAAGCCGTGGCCGTCGCGCTGCGCAACCGCTGGCGCCGTCAGCAGGTCGACGAACCGCTGCGCCAGGAAATCACCCCGAAGAACATCCTGATGATCGGACCGACCGGCGTCGGCAAGACCGAAATCGCGCGGCGTCTCGCGAAGCTCGCGGACGCGCCGTTCATCAAGATCGAAGCGACCAAGTTCACCGAAGTCGGTTACGTGGGCCGCGACGTCGACAGCATCGTGCGCGACCTGATCGAAATTTCGGTCAAGCAGACCCGCGAAACCGAAATGCGCAAAGTGCGGACCAAGGCCGGCGATCTCGCCGAAGACCGCATTCTCGACATCCTGCTGCCGACCGCACGGCCGGTCGGCTTCGGTTCGAGCACGAGTTCGACCGATACCGCCGATGAAGGCAGCACGACGCGTCAGACGTTCCGCAAGCGCCTGCGCGAAGGCCAGCTCGACGACAAGGAAATCGAGCTCGACGTCGAGCAGCCACAGGTCGGCATGGACATTATGGGGCCGCCGGGCATGGAAGACATGACCGAGCAGATCCGCTCGATGTTCGCCAACATCGGCGGCGGCAAGAAGACGCGCCGCAAGATGAAGGTCAAGGAAGCGCTGAAGGTGCTCACCGACGAAGAAGCCGGCAAGATGCTGAACGACGAAGAGGTGAAGTCCAAGGCGGTGCAGAACGTCGAGCAGAACGGCATCGTGTTTCTCGACGAAATCGACAAGATCGCGTCGCGCAACGAAGCGGGCGGCGGTGAAGTGTCCCGTCAGGGCGTGCAGCGCGATCTGCTGCCGCTCGTCGAAGGCACGACGATCAACACCAAGTACGGCATGGTGAAAACCGATCACATCCTGTTCATCGCGAGCGGCGCGTTCCATCTCGCGAAGCCGAGCGATCTGATTCCCGAGCTGCAAGGGCGCTTCCCGATTCGCGTCGAACTCGATTCGCTGTCGGTCAACGACTTCGAATCGATCCTCGTATCGACGGATGCGAGCCTCGTCAAGCAATACCAGGCGCTGCTCGCGACCGAAGACGTGCACCTCGAATTCGCCGACGACGGCATCCGCCGTCTTGCCGAGATCGCGTACTCGGTCAACGAGAAGACCGAGAACATCGGCGCGCGGCGTCTTTATACCGTCATCGAGAAGCTGCTAGAGGAAGTGTCGTTCTCGGCCGGCAATCATTCGGGCCGTACAGTGCAGATCGACGCGGCGTATGTCGATCGCGCGTTGAACGAAGTCGCGCAAGACGAGGATCTGTCGCGCTACGTGCTGTGATGTGCGCGGGCACAGCGCCGAGCGCTGATGCATGAAAAACGGGCTGCCTTCGGATATCGGATAGGCAGCCCGTTTTGCTTTGTGCTGTTCGATCGCGGCCTACTGCCTCACCGGCCGCTTCGCCAGCTTGCGCTGCAACGTGCGCCGATGCATGTTCAACGCGCGCGCGGTCGCCGAGATATTGCCGTTGTGTTCGGCGAGCACGCGCTGGATATGCTCCCATTCGAGCCGCGCCACCGACAGCGGCTGCGGATGCTCGATCGCCTCCTCGGCTTGCAACGCGCTCGCCTCGCTTTGCAGCGCCGACAGGATCGTCTCGACGTTGGCGGGCTTCGCGAGATAGTTGTCGGCGCCGTCCTTGACCGCTTGCACCGCGGTGGCGATGCTCGCGTAGCCGGTCAGCACCAGCATGCGCGCATCGGGCTGCAGATCGCGTAACGGTGCGACGAGCGTCAGGCCGGAGTCGTTGCCCAGATGCAGGTCCACGGTGATCTCGCTGAACTTCTGCTGATTCGCGAGCCGGATCGCCTCGTCCGCGTTGTGCGCTTCGCTCACCGTGTAGCCGCGCCGCGTCAAGCCGCGCGCCAGGATGCCGGAGAACACTTCGTCGTCGTCGATCACCAGAAAATTCTTTTCGCTCATGCCTGTTTCTCCGTGTTGGATGGCGCGGCGCCTTGGGGGCTCGCTCCGGAAATCTTGCGCGCGCCGAGCGGCAGTCGCAGCACCGCACGCGTGCCGCGCGGCCGCCCGCCGTTGGCGTCGGTCAGTTCAATCGATCCCTTCAGACGCGCCGCCGCCGAAAACGCCAGATACAGGCCGACGCCGTGACCGCCCTGCGTGCTCTCCACGGGCATCGTGCCGAGCGAGCCGCGTAGCGCGACCGGAATGCCAGGACCGCGGTCGCATACTTCGAACTCTATCTGGTCGCCGCGTGGTGCGAGCGTGCAGGACAGCGTCACGTGATCGCGGCTCGCGCGCGCGGCGTTGTCGAGCAGGATCGTCAGTATCTGGCTGACGGCCACCGTGTCGTTGAGACTGACATCGGCGGGCGGCGTGCCGAGCCGCTCGAACTTCACGTGCGGATGGCGCAGGCGCCATTGCTCGGCAAACGACTCGAGCCATTCGTCGACCGGCTCACGGTTCGTCGTGGTCGTCGCGCGACTGCGCAAGCGCGCGAGTGCCGACGTGCACAACGTCATCTGCTGCTCGAGCAGTTCGAGATCGGCGCGGTAGGGCGCGAGTCCCGCGTCGGTGCGCGCCGCGTCGCGCAATTCCTCTGACAACATCGCGATTGTAGACAGAGGGGTGCCGATTTCGTGTGCCACGGTGGCCGCCTGAACACCGAGCGCGACCGCCCGTTCGTCCTGGAGCAAGCGCTGCTGCGCTTCTCCAAGCGCTGCGTCACGTAGCCGCAGTGCCCGTGACATGCGCGCGACGAACCACGCGATCAGCCCCACGCTGACCATGAAGTTGACCCACATGCCCGAACGATAGTAGTCGAACAGGTTGGCGGGATTCTCGAGATTGAGCGGCACCGAATCGAAACTGAGCATCGCGTAGCAGGCGACCGCGAACGCCGCGAGCCAGGCCATCAGGTACCACGGCAGCACGGCCGCCGCGATCGCGAGCGATGGCAGGTATAGCGACACGAACGGGTTGGTGGTGCCGCCGGACAGGAACAGCAGCGCCGACAACGCGCCGAGATCGACCCAGATCTGCCCGAACAGCTCGATGTTGGACTCGGGACGCTGCTGCGACACGCGAAACCATGTGAGCGCATTGAACAGCACTTCGAGCCCGATCACGAGCAGCATCGCGGGCAAGGGCAGATTGGCGCCGATGAAGATCTGCACGAACGCGATCGTCAGCAACTGACCGATGATCGCGAGGCTGCGCAGCCAGAACAGGTGACCGAGATTGACGCGGCCGGTGTTGGTTATACGTTGCATGACCCTAGTCTACCCGTTCGGACCCGCATGGCTGACCACGCGGCCGAGTGCCGGTAACATGACTGTGTTCGAAATAGCATTGCACGCCGCCGCGCTGCATCGACGACTGTTCCGCGCCATCCCTTCATGCCGCCCACCGCGATTCGAGAAGCCGACGCTTCTTCCGCATACCTGACTTTACTGCGCGATGCCGCCGCGGCCCGAGCCAGTGGCGCCACGGCGGACGAAGCCCGTTACCTCGACGCCGCGGCCAAGCTGCATCCGCTCGACGGCGCCTCGCTCGACGCGCTGATCGCCGCATGGCTCGCGAAGCAGCGCCATGCGGAGGCGATCGAACTCGCCGCCATTATTGCCAAACTCGATGCGGGGAGCGCCGTCGCGCACTTCCGCGCCGGCTACACGCTGCAGATGGCCGGCCGGCATGCCGACGCGATCGCTCCGTATCGTCGCGCGCTGGCGCTCGATCCGGCACTGCCGCAATTACGCAACAATCTCGCGAGCGCGCTGACAATTACCGACGGCGATCTGAGCGAACAGCTCGCGCTGCTCGAAGCCGCGATCCGCGATACCCCCGACGATGGCAACGCATGGATCAACCTCGCCAACGCGTATCGCCAGAGTCTGGACCTGCCGCACGCGCTCGATGCCGGCGCGCAGGCCGTGCAGTGCGCGCCTCGCAGTCCGCTGGCTTACAACAACTATGCGCTGACGTTACGTGAAGCGCAACGCTGGGACAACGCCGAACAGGCCGCCGCGACGGCCTGCGAGCTCGCCCCGCAGAACCCGGCGATGCGCTCGAACCTCGGCATGCTGCAACTCCTGCGCGGTCGATACGCCGAAGGGTGGGCGTCACACGAGTCGCGCTGGGACGGCTCCAAGGAGCTCGCCGGCAGCCGTCCCCTGATGCCGGCGCCGATCTGGCGCGGCGAGCCGCTCGCCGGCAAGACGCTGCTCGTATGGGGCGAACAGGGGATGGGCGACGTGCTGCAGTTCAGCCGCTATATCCCGATGCTGGCAGAGCGCGTGCATCGCGAGAGCGGCCGCGTCGTGTGGAATTCGTTTCCGCAGATGGGCGCGCTGCTCGCGCGCAGCCTCGGCGCTCATGTCGACGGTTTCTCGTCCGGCGGCGGCATCGAGTCGCTGCCGCCGATGGACTATGAAATTCCGCTGCTGAGCTTGCCGCTGATCTTCGACACCCGCGAAGAGACCATTCCAGCCGCGCCCTACCTGTTCGCCGATGTGGCCGCGTTTGCGGCGTGGCGCGAGCGCGTTGCCGACGGGCGCCGCCTGAAGGTAGGCCTCGCGTGGACGGGTAGCCGCGGGCATCAGCGCAACCCGTTTCGCAGCGTCGGCTGGCAGCGCTATGCCGCCCATTTCGCCGGCATCGACGACGTCACGTTCTACTCGCTGCAGCCGGGCGCGGCCGCTGAGGTCGCCGCCGCCCGCGCGGCCGGCCTGCGCATCATCGATCACACTGCAAGCCTCGCGACCTTCGACGACACCGCCGCCTTCGTCGGCGCGCTCGACCTCGTGATCACCGTATGCACATCGGTCGCGCATCTGAGCGGCGCGCTCGGTCAGCGCACGTGGGTGCTGCTCGACGTCAATCCGCATTGGGTCTGGTTGCTGGAGCGCGGCGACAGCCCGTGGTATCCGAGCGCCACGTTGTATCGGCAGCCGCGGTTCGGCGAATGGGAGCCGGCGCTGGCAGCGTTTACGGGGGTTCAACGCCACTTGCCTCGCGTGTCGCCTGGGCGATCTCAGCGGCGAGACATTCCGGGCACAAGCACGGGCCGCCCGGCTTCAGCCGCTCCGCCGGCAGCGGCGGCAGAGCACGGCACCAGCACGGAGATGTTGTCTCGCCCTGCATGCCGCAGTCGAAGGCATTGCCGCAGCGCGGACAGCGCGCGCTGCGCCCGGAACGGGTAGAAGACGGTTTCATTGCGGATGGGCGCGAAAGGCCGGAGGCATCGGTCAGATCATGATGCCATGACTGATACGCCTGGGTGCAGCCGTCCGTTCGGCCAATGCACGGCCGTCACGCAAGTGCGTTACGCTTGCCGTTTACCCGTCCCGTGACCCGTCATGGTGCGGTACGCCAAACCTGCACCGCCCGTCGCTCGCGCTGCTGCCGAAAACCCTGTTGCAGCGCGCCAGTCCTGTACAATTCGCGCTGTTTTAACTGTTCCGTGCCCGAGCCTGCCGCCATGTCCGAGCTTCCCGACCTCTCGCAGATTGCGCCCACCCTGAAAGCCGAAATTCTGGCCGAGGCGCTGCCCTACATCCGCCAGTATCACGGCAAGACCGTGGTCATCAAATACGGCGGCAACGCCATGACCGAAGAGCGTCTGAAGCAGGGCTTCGCGCGCGACGTGATTCTGCTGAAGCTGGTCGGCATCAACCCGGTCATCGTGCACGGCGGTGGTCCGCAAATCGACCAGGCGCTTAAGAAAATCGGTAAACAGGGCACGTTCATCCAGGGCATGCGCGTCACCGACGAAGAGACGATGGAAGTCGTCGAATGGGTGCTCGGCGGCGAGGTGCAGCAGGACATCGTGATGCTGATCAACCACTTCGGCGGCCACGCGGTCGGCCTGACCGGCAAGGATGGCGGCCTGATCCACGCGCGCAAGATGCTGATGCCGGATCGGGAAAAGCCCGGCCAGTACGTCGACATCGGCCAGGTCGGCGAAGTCGAAGCGATCAACCCGGCGGTCGTGAAGGCACTGCAGGACGACGCGTTCATTCCGGTGATCTCGCCGATCGGCTTCGGCGAAGACGGTCTGTCGTACAACATCAACGCGGACCTCGTCGCGGGCAAGCTGGCGGTCGTGCTGAACGCCGAAAAGCTCGTGATGATGACCAACATCCCCGGCGTGATGGACAAGGAAGGCAATCTGCTGACCGACCTGTCAGCGCGCGAAATCGACGGCCTGTTCGAAGACGGCACGATCTCCGGCGGCATGCTGCCGAAAATTTCGTCCGCGCTCGATGCGGCGAAGAGCGGCGTGCGCTCGGTGCACATCATCGACGGTCGCATCGAGCACTCGGTGCTGCTCGAAATTCTGACCGAACAGCCGTTCGGCACGATGATCCGCTCGCATTGAGCGTTGCGGCATCCCCGGCACAGGGGTTGCGTCACTGTGGCGCGCCCCCTGTGCTCCACCTCGCGGCTGGCAGCCTATGCGCGCCGCCGAGCGTCGCTGCGACACACTTCCCGCATCCGCATCCGCAGCATGAAACGCCCGTCAGCGGCTGAAGACCTCCAACATGCGCACCCCCACTTCGCGGCGCCGCCGTCCTGACATCGCGAGCGGCAAGCCAGTCTGGCTGTTCGACCTCGACAACACGCTGCATCGTGCGTCGCATGCCATTTTTCCCGCGATCAATCGCGGCATGACCCAGTACATCATCGACGCGCTGCAAGTCGACATCGACGAAGCCAACCGTCTGCGCACCGGCTACACGCTGCGCTACGGCGCGGCACTGCTCGGGCTCACGCGCCACCATCCGCTCGACGCGCACGACTTCCTGAAGGTCGTGCACACGTTCCCCGACCTCGGTTCGATGATCCGCCACGAGCGCGGCGTCGCGCGGCTGGTCGCGGCGCTGCCGGGCCGCAAGATTGTGCTGACCAATGCGCCCGAAACGTACGCGCGCGCCGTGCTCGCCGAGTTGCGCATCGAGCGGCTGTTCGAGCGGGTGATCGCGATCGAGCACATGCGCGATCGCCGCCAATGGCGCGCGAAGCCCGATCACGCGATGCTGCGCCGCGCGATGCGCGACGCGCACGTGTCGCTGAAAGACGCGATCCTCGTCGAGGACACGCGTTCGCACCTGAAAAATTATCGGCGGCTCGGCATCCGCACCGTGTGGATCACCGGGCACCTGCCGCGCAAGCCGCACGCGGCCGGCGTACCGACGCGCCTGCCGGGCACCGGCCGGCCTCATTATGTCGACCGCAGCATTCGTTCGCTAAAATCGCTACGACTGGGCACGCGCTCGGTTCGATGGAAGGGACGCAAGCCTGGACAGTAAGGACGAAAGCCGCCAACGACATCAGCCGGGGGACGACAGCCATGCAGCCGATCGACAAGCCTGACGAAGCCTCAGCCGCAGACTCCGCCGCGGCGCCCGCCGCGACACGCGCAACGCGTCCGAAGCCGGGCGAGCGTCGCGTGCACATCCTGCAAACGCTCGCCAGCATGCTTGAGGCGCCGAAGAGCGAAAAGGTCACCACCGCCGCGCTCGCCGCCCGGCTCGGTGTGTCGGAAGCCGCGCTGTATCGCCATTTCGCCAGCAAGGCGCAGATGTTCGAAGGGCTGATCGAGTTCATCGAGCAGACGCTGTTCGGGCTCATCAACCAGATCACCGGTCACGAAAGCAACGGCGTGCTGCAGGCGCGCTCGATCGCGCTGATGCTGCTCAACTTCCCCGCGAAAAATCCCGGCATGACGCGCGTGCTGACCTGCGAGGCGCTGGTCGGCGAGCACGAACGGCTGACCGAGCGCGTGAACCAGATGCTCGAACGGGTCGAGGCATCGCTGAAGCAGTGCTTGCGGCTCGCGCAAACCGAAGCGCTTGCCCGTGCTGATAACCACGCCACAGGCCATACCGACCCGCAGACCGCGCCGCCATCCGCCGCACTGCCCGCCGGCTACGATCCCGCGATTCGCGCGAGCCTGCTGGTGAGCTACGTGATCGGCCGCTGGCATCGCTATGTGCGCAGCGGTTTCGCGCGGCCGCCCGCCGAACACGCGGACGAGCAACTGCTGCTGATTCTTCAGTAGTCCGCGAGGACTCGCCCCCCTTCGCGCGGCACCGTCCGCGCCGCTGCCGCGTGGAATTTTCCGCTATACTTTGCGCCTGACGCCGCCGCGGTCCCACGATGAACAACAGACCGCGCCAAGGCATCCCGAACACGTTGCACCCGGTTTCACACCCTTTCACGCGCCGATTTGCTGACTCGATTGCGGGCGCGCGAACCTTGGGCCTCAGGCCCGCGGTTCACTATAAATGCGGCTAAAGAGGTCGTCAGCTGCGCACACCGCCCTTCTCTCCGTGCTTCGCCGACGCCGTTTAGCCGCCCTGTTGACTCAATGGCGGAATGAATGGACTCCATCGGCATCGTCGCTCCCCAAAAAATGCATTTCACCGAGCCGCTGCGCTTGCGCAACGGCAGCTCGCTCGCGGGCTACGACCTGATGGTCGAGACCTACGGCACGCTCAATGCCGCGCGCAGCAATGCGGTGCTCGTGTGTCACGCGCTAAACGCATCGCATCACGTGGCGGGCGTGTACGCCGACAATCCGAAGGACATCGGCTGGTGGGACAACATGGTGGGCCCCGGCAAGCCGCTCGATACCGACAAATTCTTCGTGATCGGCGTGAACAACCTCGGCTCGTGCTTCGGCTCGACCGGGCCGATGAGCATCGACCCCGCCACCGGTAAGCCGTATGGCGCGACGTTTCCGGTCGTCACCGTCGAAGACTGGGTCAACGCGCAGGCGCGCGTCGCCGACGCGTTCGGCATCACGCGCTTCGCCGCCGTGATGGGCGGCAGCCTCGGCGGCATGCAGGCGCTCGCATGGAGCATGATGTACCCCGAGCGGATCGCGCATTGCATCGTGATCGCATCGACGCCGAAGCTGTCCGCGCAGAACATCGCGTTCAACGAGGTCGCGCGCTCGGCGATCCTGTCGGACCCCGACTTCCACGGCGGCAACTACTACGCGCACGGCGTGAAGCCGAAGCGCGGCCTGCGCGTCGCGCGGATGATCGGCCACATCACTTATCTGTCGGACGACGACATGGCCGAGAAATTCGGCCGCTCGCTGCGTCGCGCGGAAGGCGCGCTCGATGACTACAACTTCAGCTTCGACGTCGAGTTCGAAGTGGAATCGTATCTGCGCTATCAGGGCGACAAATTCGCCGACTACTTCGACGCCAACACCTACCTGCTGATCACGCGCGCGCTCGACTACTTCGATCCGGCCAAGGCCTTCGATGGCGATCTGACCGCCGCGCTCGCGCACACCACCGCGAAGTATCTGATCGCGAGCTTCTCGACCGACTGGCGTTTCGCGCCGGCTCGCTCGCGTGAACTGGTGAAGGCGCTGCTCGACCACAAGCGCACGGTCACCTACGCGGAGATCGACGCGCCGCATGGCCACGACGCCTTCCTGCTCGACGACGCGCGCTATCACAACCTGCTGCGCGCCTACTACGAACGCATTGCAAACGAGGTCAACGCATGAACCAGCGAGCACTTGATTACCTGGCATCGCGCCCGGACTTCCGCGCGATCGCCCGCTGGGTCGAACCGCATTCAACGGTGCTCGATCTCGGCTGCGGCGACGGCTCGCTGCTGTCGCTGCTGAACGAGGAACTGGAGGTGCAGGGCTACGGCATCGAGATCAACGACGCCGGCGTGCTCGCCGCGACGCAGAACGGCGTCAACGTGATCCAGCAGAATCTCGAAGACGGCCTGCGCCTGTTCGAAGACGGCAGCTTCGATTTCGCGGTGCTGTCGCAGACGCTGCAGACCATTCATCAGACCGCGGCGATCCTGCGCGAGACGGTGCGGGTCGGCAAGCAATGCATTGTGTCGTTTCCGAATTTCGGCTACTGGGCGCATCGGCTGTCGGTGCTGCAGGGGCGCATGCCGGTGTCGAAGTCGCTGCCTTATCAATGGCACAACACGCCGAACGTGCGCGTGCTGACGATCAAGGACTTCGAAGCGCTCGCGCCCGAAGTCGGCATCGAAATTCTCGATCGTGTCGTGCTGCACGACGGACAGGTGGTGCGGTGGGGCGTGAACTGGCGTGGTAGTCTTGCGGTCTATCGCGTCAAGAAAAGCTAACCTCAGTTATCCACATGTCGAACCCGCCGCACGAGGCGCCCGCACTTACCGCTCACGAAGAACACCCCGGCTGGCGCGCGTTTTTGAATACGCGCATGCTGATTTGCGTCTTTCTCGGCTTTACGTCGGGATTGCCGCTGTTTACGCTCGTCTACCTCGTGCAGGCGTGGCTGCGCTCGGAAGGCGTCAATCTGAAGGAAATCGGCCTGTTCGCGCTGATCCAGTTTCCGTACACCTGGAAATTCGTGTGGGCGCCGCTGATGGACCGTTACGTGCCGCGCGTGCCCGGCTGGCGGCCCGGCAGACGGCGCGGCTGGATGCTCGTCACACAATTGCTCGTGGCCGGCGCGATGGCGACGCTCGGTTTCGTGTCGCCGCGCGAAGCGATCTGGAGCGTCGCCGCGCTGACCGCGCTGGTCGCGTTCTTCGGCGCGAGCTCCGACATCGTGATCGACGCGTACCGGCGTGAATTGCTCAGCGACACGCAGCAGGGCCTCGGCAACGCGGTGCATGTGAACGCGTACAAGATCGCGGCGCTCGTTCCCGGTTCGCTCGCGCTGATTTTGTCCGATCATCTGCCGTGGAGCACCGTGTTCATCGTGACGGCCGCGTTCATGCTGCCTGGCGTTCTGATGACTCTGGTCGTGCGCGAGCCCGAGGTGCACGGCCAGCCGCCGAAGAATCTGCGCGAGGCGATCGTCGAGCCGTTCAGGGAATTCATTCAGCGCGACGGCTGGCGCGGTGCACTCTTCGTACTCGGCTTCATCTTTCTCTACAAGCTCGGCGATACGATGGCGACCACGCTGTCCACGTCGTTTTTCCTCGACATCGGCTTTTCGCGCACGCAGATCGGCGTGATTGCGAAGACCACGGCATTCGGCGCGAGTCTCGCGGGCGGCATCGTCGGCGGCATCTGGCTGATGAGGATCGGCATCGGCCGTGGGTTGTGGATCTTCGGTTTGCTGCAGATGGTGTCGACGCTCGGCTTCGCGTGGCTCGCGCATCTCGGTCCCGATTCGCCCGGACTTGCCGCGATTTACAACATCGCCGTCGCGCTGAGCCAGGGGACAACGAAGCTGCTGTCGTTGATCGGCATCGACTGGAGCGTGCAGCTCGATCCGCGCTCGGTCGCGCTCGCGCTCGTCTACGGCTTCGAGACCTTCGCCACCGGTCTGACGATGGCCGCGTTCACCGCTTACATCGCGAGCACCACCGATCCGCGCTATACCGCGACGCAGTTCGCGCTGTTCACGAGCCTCGCGTCGGTGCCGCGCACGCTCGCGTCGGCGGCGAGCGGCTTCGTGGTCGCGCGGATCGGCTGGTTCGACTACTTCATCCTCTGTACCGCGCTCGCGGTGCCTGGCATGCTGCTGCTGGTGCGCATCGCGCCGTGGAGGGAGCGGTCGTGAAGGTACCGTTTCCGGCCCGCGCGCGCCGCGCCTCACTCAGCGCGGTACGTGTGCTCGGCTGCGCGAGCGTCGCGCTGGCGATGCCGATGGGCGCCTATGCGGCCGGCGCCCCAGCGACTGGCGCCAGCCCGGTGAGCGGCGCGCAAGCGCCTGCGCCGGCTGCCGCCGCCGCGACCACGAGCGGTGCAACAGCCAACCCGGCCCCGACGCCTGCGGCCAAGTCCGCGCCAAGCGGCGCCAGCGCAGAAAACGCAACCTCGTCTGCGGCCGGCAACAGCGGCACCGGCGGCGCCAATCCTGGCGCGAATAACAGCACCGGCGCCAACGCCGGTGCCGCGGGCGCGTCCGGCGCTAGCGGCAGCGCTCCGAGCGCCGGCGCGTCGGCCCCCCCGGCCGTCCCGCCGCCCTACTACGTGAGCCCGCAGCTTCGCTACGGCGGCTACATGGTGTTCCGCAACCTGATCCCGTCGTCGATGCTCGAGGCGCAGGCCGCCGAGGAGTTCAACCAGATAGTCTACGGCGCCAGCCACGCGAACCGCCTGTACGGCGACACGGACGCGCGCGTGACGCGCGTGCGCTCGATCATCGACCGGATGATTCCGTACTCGCTGAAATGGAACGAGCGAGCCAAGGGCTGGAAGTGGGAAGTCGCGGTGGTGCGCTCGAACGACATCCGCATGTACTGCCTGCCGGGCGGCAAGATCGTCGTCTATAGCGGGATACTCGATCGCGTGCGCCTGAACGACAACGAGGTCGGCATGCTGATCGGCCACGAGATCGCGCACGCGTTGCGCGAGCACGCGCGCATGCGGCTCGGTCAGTTGCAGGCGAGCCAGCTCGATTCGTCCGGCACGATCCCGCAACTGTTCGGTCTCGCCGACCTGGGCATGGCGCCGCTCGGCATCGGTTCGCGTCTGCTGGAAATGAAGTACGAGAGCACCGACGAAACCGAAGCCGACGTGATCGGCAGCGATATCGCGTCGCGCGCCGGCTTCGATCCGCGCGCGGCGGTCACGCTGTGGGACAAGCTCGCGCAAGCGACGCGCGGCAATCGCGAGCAGGGCTTCATCTACGTGCACCCGTTCACACCGGCGCGCCGCGACGACATCATCAAGCGGCTGCCGGACATGCTGTCGCTGTACGCGAAAGCAATCGGCAAGAACGTCGACGAGTTGCCCGATTACGCGGGCATCGGCCGTCCGGCGCGCAAGACGGCGCGCGACTGAGACGCCGTTTCTACCGGCTGCTGGCAGTCGACGGCGCTGCACGCGCCGGCGGCCGATGGGCTTACTTGCTGACCTTGTGGTCGTAGTCGACGGTCAGCGGCGCATGGTCGCTGAACTTGATGTCGCGGAACACGTCGGTGCGCTTCGCCTTGCTTGCGATGCCCGGCGTCGCGATCTGGTAATCGATCCGCCACCCGACGTTCTTCGCATACGCCTGACCGCGATTGCTCCACCACGTGTACTGCTCGGGCCGCGGGTCGAGCGTGCGGAACACGTCCACATAACCGACTTCGTCGAACAGTTTATCGAGCCACGCGCGCTCTTCGGGCAGGCAGCCCGAATTCTTCTGGTTGCTCTTCCAGTTCTTGATGTCGATTTCCTTGTGCACGATGTTCACGTCGCCGCACACGATCACCTCGCGCTCCTTGGCCAGCTCGGCGAGATGCGGCATGAACTCGTCCATGAAACGGAACTTGGCCTGCTGGCGCTCGTCGCCGCTCGACCCCGACGGCACATACACCGAAACCACCGACAGCTTGCCGAAACGCAGCTCGACATAGCGCCCTTCCGGGTCGAACTCCTCGCTGCCGAAGCCGATCACCACTTCGTCCGGCTCATGACGCGTATAGACGCCCGCGCCGCTGTAGCCCTTTTTCACCGCGTGCTGGAAATAGCCGGTGAAATCGTGCGGCGCCATGAACTCCGGCGTCATGTCGTCCTGCGAGCATTTGATTTCCTGCACGCACAGCACATCGGCGCCTTGTTCGCCGAACCATTCGAAAAAGCCCTTCTTGGCCGCCGAGCGGATGCCATTGAGGTTGGCGGTAATCACACGCAACATGTCGTTCCTCTTTTGTTCGATTCGTTTCTGAAGCCAAAGGCCGAAGTCGCGTTCACTCGACCTTGACGCCCTTCAGCGATTCCTTCGCTGGCGGATATTCGAGCTTCAGCGCATTGAGCGTGCGCAGCAGCAGTTCGGCGACCATCACGTTGCGATGCGTCTTCGAGTCGGCCGGAATCACGTACCACGGCGCGTATTCGGTCGACGTCGCGGCCAGCGCGTCGCGATACGCGGACTGATATGCGTCCCACTGCTTGCGCGCTTCGAGATCCGACACGTCGAATTTCCAGTGCTTCAGCGGATCGTCGATGCGCTCCTGCAAACGCACACGCTGCTCGTCCTTCGAAATGTGCAGCATGCACTTGAGGATCGTCGCGCCGCTGTAGGCGAGCAACTGCTCGAACTGACGGATGTGGCAGCAGCGCTGCTGGAAGGCTTCGGCGTCGAGTTCGCCCTGCACGGTCGGAACGAGCAGGTCTTCGTAGTGACTGCGATTGAAGATCGTCAGCTCGCCAGCCGCGGGTGCCTGCGAATGCACGCGCCACAGGAAGTCATGCGCGAGCTCGACGGGCGTCGGCGCCTTGAACGGCACGATGCGCAAGCCGAGCGGGTCGACTTCGTGAAATACCGCGCGAATCGTGCCGTCCTTGCCGCTCGTGTCCATGCCTTGCAGCACCAGCAGAACGCGACGCTTGCGCTGCGCGTGCAGCCGCTCCTGCAGATTGTCGAGCAGCAGGCCCACTTCCGACAGACGCGCGCGGTCCGCGTCTTTCGAGCCGCTCGAAAACGGCTTGGCCTTAGGATCGAAATGGTCTAGCGAGAAATGGTTTTTCTTCTTGCCGTCGTCGAAGTACGGCACGCGGAAATCGTCGAGATCGGGATGCTTTGTCATGCACACACTCCGTGGTCTGCGCTTAACCGGCTGAAGCGGGTCCGCAAAATAAAACGGGCCGTTGCCCTGCTTCGATCCGGCAACGGCCCGTGATGACTCGGGCGTGACCACGCCCGGCCGCGGCACTTCAACTCAGGACAACTTCTTCTTTAGCAATTCATTGACCTGAGCAGGGTTGGCCTTACCCTTGGTTGCTTTCATCGCCTGGCCGATCAGCGCGTTGAACGCCTTTTCCTTGCCGGCGCGATATTCGTCGACCGACTTCTGGTTCGCGGCGAGCACTTCGTCGATGATCGCTTCGAGCGCGCCGGTGTCCGAAATCTGCTTCAGGCCCTTCGCCTCGATGATGCGATCGGCGGCGGCTTCGTCGGTGGCCTTCTCTTCCCAGATCGCGAGGAAGATTTCCTTCGCGATCTTGTTCGAGATCGTACCGTCGGCAATGCGTTGCAGAACCAGCGCGAGCTGTGCGGCCGAGACCGGGCACGCGGCAATGTCGAGGCCTTCGCGATTGAGCTGCGACGACACTTCGCCCATCACCCAGTTCGCCGCGACCTTCGCGTTGGCCGGACCGACCTTCGCGACCACCGCTTCATAGTAAGCGGCCGTCGCCTTGCTCGAGGTCAGCACGTTCGCGTCGTACGGCGTGAGGCCGTACTGCGACACGAAGCGCCGCTGGATCGCTTCGGGCAGCTCCGGCATCTCGCTCTTCACGCGCTCGACCCATGCTGCGTCGATCACGAGCGGCATCAGGTCGGGGTCGGGGAAATAGCGATAGTCGTGCGCGTCTTCCTTGCTGCGCATCGAGCGCGTTTCGCGCTTGTCCGGATCGTACAGACGCGTTTCCTGCACCACCGTACCGCCGTCTTCGATCAGCTCGATCTGGCGACGCACTTCGTACTGGATCGCTTCTTCAAGGAAGCGGAACGAGTTCAGGTTCTTGATCTCGGCGCGCGTGCCGAATTCTTTCTGGCCGAGCGGACGCACCGACACGTTCGCGTCGCAGCGGAACGAGCCTTCCTGCATGTTGCCGTCGCAAATCCCGAGCCACACGACGAGCGTGTGCAGCGATTTCGCGTAGGCAACGGCCTCGGCCGCGCTGCGCATTTCTGGCTCGGTGACGATTTCGAGCAGCGGCGTGCCGGCACGATTCAGATCGATGCCGGTCATGCCAGCGAAGTCTTCGTGCAGCGACTTGCCCGCGTCTTCCTCGAGGTGGGCACGCGTCAGGTTGATGGTTTTCTCGTACGCTTCCTTGCCCGCCTTTTCATTGGCCGGCACCTGGATCGTCACCTGACCGCCCTGCACGACGGGAATTTCGTACTGGCTGATCTGGTAGCCCTTCGGCAAATCCGGGTAGAAGTAATTCTTGCGCGCGAAGATGCTGCGCGGCGCGACCGTTGCGCCGATCGCGAGGCCGAACTGAATCGCACGTTCGACCGCGCCGCGGTTCATCACCGGCAGCGTGCCCGGCAAGGCCAGATCGACGGGGCTTGCCTGCGTGTTCGGCGCGGCGCCGAATTGGGTCGCGGTGCCCGAGAAGATTTTCGAATGCGTCGACAACTGCGTGTGGGTCTCCAGACCGATCACGACTTCCCATTGTTTCGTCATGGTGCTCACACTCCTGCCGGTGCCTGACGGTGCCAGTCGGTCGCGCGCTGGAACGCGTCGGCCACCTGCAGCATCCGGGCTTCATTGAAATAGTTGCCGATGATCTGCAGACCGACCGGGCGCTGAGCATTCGTGCCCGCGCCAAAACCGCACGGCACGCTCATGCCCGGCAGGCCAGCGAGGCTCACCGACAGCGTGTAGATGTCGGCCAGATACATCTGCACCGGATCGTCGCCCTTCGCGCCGATGTCCCACGCCACCGACGGCGCGACCGGTCCCATGATCACGTCGCACTGCTTGAACGCTTCCTGGAAGTCCTGCGCGATGATGCGGCGGATCTTCTGCGCCTGCAGGTAGTACGCGTCGTAGTAGCCGTGCGACAGCACGTAAGTGCCGACCAGAATGCGGCGCTTCACTTCGGGGCCGAAGCCTTCGGCGCGCGACTTCTTGTACATGTCCAGCAGATCGCGGTACTCGGCCGCGCGGTGGCCGAAGCGCACGCCGTCGAAACGCGACAGGTTCGACGAGGCTTCGGCCGGCGCGATCACGTAGTAGACCGGGATCGACAGTTCGGTTTTCGGCAGCGACACCTCGACGAGCGTCGCGCCGAGCGCTTCGTACTGCTTCAACGCGGCGTCGATCGACGCGCGCACGTCGTCGGCGAGACCGGCGCCGAAGTACTCCTTCGGCAGGCCGATGCGCAGGCCAGCGAGCGGCTTGTCCGCGCCGCCGTCCCGCCACGACTTGCCGAGGTAGCGCGTGTAATCCTCGTGCTCGTGCGACAGGCTCGTCGAGTCGCGCTCGTCGAAGCCGGCCATCGCGTTGAGCAGGGTCGCGCAGTCCGCGGCGCTTTGCGCCATCGGGCCGCCCTGATCGAGCGACGACGCGAACGCGATCATGCCGTAGCGCGACACGCGGCCATACGTCGGCTTGATGCCCGTGATACCCGAGAACGACGCCGGCTGACGGATCGAGCCGCCAGTGTCGGTGCCGGTCGCGGCGGGCGCGAGACGCGCGGCCACGGCGGCCGCCGAGCCGCCCGACGAACCGCCCGGCACGGCCTTGCGGTCCCACGGATTCTGCACGGCGCCAAAATACGAATTCTCGTTGGACGAGCCCATCGCGAACTCGTCCATGTTGGTCTTGCCCACGCACACCATGCCGGCGTTCTGCAGACGCGCGACCGCGGTCGCATCGAACGGGCTCTCGTAGTTCGCGAGCATCTTCGAGCCGGCCGTGGAGCGCCAGCCCTTCGTGACGAACACGTCCTTGTGCGCGATCGGCACGCCGACGAGCGGGCCGGCGTGGCCGGTGTGCAGCAGCGCGTCGGCGGCTTTCGCCTGCGCGAGCGTCAGTTCGGGATCGACCTGGATGAACGCGTTCAGGCTGTTGGCCGCGTCGATCCGCTTGAGGTACAACTGCGCCAGTTCGACTGCGGAGCATTCCTTGGCCGCGAGCGCAGCGCGCAGTTCGGTCAAACTTTTTTCATGCATTGCGTTTTATCCTGGAAAGCGCGGCAGCGTAGTCACGCTGCCGTGGAGGCGTTCGGTTGCCCGTCGGCAGACGGCCCGGCAAGGTACGCGGCGACGCCGCGCGGCTGCGGCACGAAAGACTCGCGCCGACGCCGGGCCGAGGGTCTGCCCGGCGCGTCTTATTCGATCACCTTCGGCACGAGATACAAGCCGTCCTGAACGGCCGGCGCGGGGCGCTGGAAAGCCTCGCGCTCGACCGTCTCGGTGACGGCGTCGTCACGCAGACGCAGCGCGACGTCTTCGATCTGCTCGATCGGGTGGGCAAGCGGGGCGATGCCGGTGGTATCGACCGCCTGCATCTGCTCGACGAGGCCGAAAAAATCATTGAGCTGGGCACGCGTGTGCTCTGCGTCGGAATCGGCCAGTTCGAGCCGCGCGAGATGCGCGATGCGTTTTACATCGGTCAGGGTCAGAGCCATGCAGTCACCGGAAAGGGTGGAATCCCACAACAGTTAAAAAGTCGCGCTGTAACAGCGGGTTACGACAAGATAGGACAATCTGAAAAAAGAAGCGGCAACGGAAAAATGTACGCTCCGTTTCCTTCAAAACATCCAAAATTATAAGGTATCATTACGCGTTCGACCCAAACCCGGACCGACTTACCAAGGCCTTACGGACAATTCAAAGAACGTCCGGCGTTTTCCGCCCTGGCTTTGCAACGGCCTCCGGTAGACTCCCCCGCGGCTTCAAGTTCATGTGGCGTCGCTACCGCCCGGTTGAAGCTGTTATTTATTCCGCTGCCGTCCTACGCATACGGTGCGAGGCCCGGCCCCCAGCGAGACAGGATTTTGAATGTTCGGTTTTTTGCGCAGCTACTTCTCCAACGACCTGGCCATTGACCTCGGCACCGCCAACACGCTTATCTACATGCGCGGCAAGGGCATCGTTCTCGACGAACCGTCGGTCGTGTCGATCCGCCAGGAAGGCGGCCCGAACGGCAAGAAGACCATTCAGGCAGTCGGCAAGGAAGCCAAGCAGATGCTCGGCAAGGTGCCGGGCAACATCGAGGCGATCCGCCCGATGAAAGACGGCGTGATCGCCGACTTCACCGTCACCGAGCAGATGATCAAGCAGTTCATCAAGACTGCTCACGAATCGCGCATGTTCTCGCCGTCGCCGCGCATCATCATCTGCGTGCCGTGCGGTTCGACCCAGGTCGAGCGTCGCGCGATCAAGGAAGCCGCGCACGGCGCGGGCGCCTCGCAGGTATACCTGATCGAGGAGCCGATGGCCGCCGCGATCGGCGCGGGCCTGCCGGTGTCGGAAGCAACGGGTTCGATGGTCGTCGACATCGGCGGCGGCACGACCGAAGTCGGCGTGATCTCGCTCGGCGGTATCGTGTACAAGGGCTCGGTGCGCGTCGGCGGTGACAAATTCGACGAAGCGATCGTCAACTACATCCGCCGCAACTACGGCATGCTGATCGGCGAGCAGACCGCCGAAGCGATCAAGAAGGAAATCGGCTCCGCGTTCCCGGGCTCCGAAGTCAAGGAAATGGAAGTGAAGGGCCGCAATCTGTCGGAAGGCATTCCGCGCAGCTTTACGATCTCCAGCAACGAAATCCTCGAAGCGCTGACCGATCCGCTGAACCAGATCGTGTCGTCGGTAAAGATCGCACTGGAACAAACGCCGCCGGAACTCGGCGCGGACATCGCCGAGCGCGGCATGATGCTGACCGGCGGTGGCGCGCTGCTGCGCGATCTCGACCGACTGCTGGCCGAAGAAACCGGCCTACCGGTGCTCGTCGCCGAAGATCCGCTGACTTGCGTCGTGCGCGGATCGGGCATGGCGCTCGAGCGCATGGACAAGCTCGGCAGCATCTTCTCGTACGAGTAAGCGAGCCTTCCTCCCATGTCAGTAGCGCGGATCTGGCACACGGCCCCTTGCGGGCCGCTTTGTCGTTGGCTGGGCCGACCAGCCTCCGCGCGCTGACCGCGCTTGCCTAGCGCGCCGCCGTCTCACCCAACCGCTCACGCCCCCGGCGCCGACCATGGAATACAGTCCGCCGCCCCTGTTCAAGCAAGGCCCCTCCGCTCTCGCGCGACTGGTGTTCTTCGTCGTGCTGGCGCTCGCCCTGCTGATCTCCGACGCCCGCTTCCAGACGCTCGAAATCGTCCGCGGCGTGCTCGGCGCGGGTCTTTATCCGTTGCAGCGCGCGGCGCTCGTGCCGCGCGACATCTTCATGGGCGCCGCCGATCTCGCCGTGACGAGCGCCACGCTACGCAACGAAAACGCGAAGCTGCGCGCGAAGGATCTGCAACTGTCGCAGCAGGCCAACACGGCCGCTTCGCTCGCTGCCGAGAACACCCATCTGCGCGCGCTGATGCAACTGTCGCAGCAGTTGACCACGCAATCGCTTCCCGCCGAAATCCAGTACGACACGCGCGATCCGTTCACGCAGAAGGTCGTGATCGGACGGGGCGCTCAACAAGGCATCCAGAACGGCTCGCCGGTCGTCGACGAGGACGGCGTGATCGGCCAGGTCACACGCGTGTTCCCGCTGCAGGCCGAAGTCACGCTGCTGACGGACAAGGATCAGGCGGTGCCGGTCGAAATTCTGCGCACCGGCTTGCGCAGCGTGATCTACGGCACGCCGAAGGGCGACACGCTCGATCTGCGCTTCGTGCCGATCAGCGCGGACGTGCAAACCGGCGACGAACTCGTCACCAGCGGTCTCGACGGCGTGTATCCGCCGGGGCTGCCGGTCGCGAAGGTCGTACGCGTCGACAAGCAGGCCGACACCGCGTTTGCCCGCGTAGTCAGTCTGCCGGTCGCGGCGGTGCGCGGCGCGCGTCAGGTGCTGGTGCTGCACGTCCAGAACACCGCGCCGCCGCGCCCGGCCGACGAACCCGACGCGGCAACCGTCGCGAAAGAGGCGAAAGCGAAGAAGGGCGTCAAAGCCGCGGAAGGCAAGAGCGCGGCGGAGAAATCCACCGGCAAGTCGGCGGACAAGAACGCCGCCGATAAAGCCGCGGCCGAAAAGCCGGCAGCCAAATCCACGGAGAAGGCGCCGGCCAAACCCGCCGCCGACAAGAAGCCCGAAAAGCTCGCCGCCGACAAGAAGCCCGAAAAGCCCGCAGCCGACAGAAAAGCCGAAAAACCGGCCGCCGCGAAGAACGCGAAGCCGCAAGCCGAGCCGGGGGCTCAGCCATGAATCGCCCGCAATACATCCTGCAGCCAGTCAACCCGTACTTCATCGCGTTCAGCCTCGCCTCCGCGTTCCTGCTGAACCTGATGCCGTGGGGGCGTCTCGCCGGCGTGCCCGATTTCGTCGCGCTCGTGTTGCTGTTCTGGAATGTGCATCAGCCGCGCAAGGTCGGCATGGGCATCGCGTTTTTTCTCGGCCTGCTGATGGACGTGCACAACGCGAGCCTGCTCGGCGAACACGCGCTCGCCTACACGCTGCTGTCGTACGGCGCGATCACGATTCACCGCCGCGTGTTGTGGATGTCGCTCGGCGTGCAAACCTTCGCGGTGATGCCACTGCTCGTCGTCGCGCAACTGGTGCCGTTCGTGATCCGCCTGTTGACCGGTGCGGCGTTTCCGGGCTGGAGTTATCTGATCGACGGTTTCGTCGAAGCCGCGCTGTGGCCGCTCGCGAGCATCTTGCTGCTGATGCCGCAGCGCCGCCCGGCTGACCCGGACGATACGCGCCCCATTTGATCCCGCATCGGGCCCGCCGCCCGGGGCCAGTTTGGGCGCACACTCTTGATGGCCGCACGCCGGCCTTTTGCAGAATCGCATGACCGAATTCAAGGACACTCAACAGCAGCTCACGAAATTCCGCCTGCGCGTCGCGGCGGCGGGCCTGTTCGTGTTCGTCTGCTTCGGGCTGATCGGCTTCCGCTTCCTGTTCCTGCAGGTCTGGCACTACAGCAAGTACTCGCTGCAGGCCGATGAAAACCGCATCTCCGTCGCGCCGATCGTGCCGAACCGCGGCATCATCACCGACCGCAACGGCGTCGTGCTCGCGAAGAACTACTCGGCCTACACGCTCGAAATCACACCGTCGAAGCTGAACGACACGCTCGATAACGTGGTCGACAACCTCGCCACGGTAGTCTCGATCGACGCGCGCGACCGCCGCCGCTTCAAGAAGCTGCAGGAAGACTCGAAGAATTTCGAAAGTCTGCCGATCCGCACGCGCCTGACCGACGACGAAGTCGCGCGTTTCACCGCGCAGCGCTTCCGCTTCCCCGGCGTCGAAGTGCGCGCGCGGCTGTTCCGCCAGTACCCGCTCGGGCCGACCGCCGCGCACGTGATCGGCTACATCGGACGGATTTCGCAGCGCGACCAGGACCGCATCGACGACGCCAGCGATCAGAACGACAGCGATCCGGACCACTACGATCCGCGTCTGGACGCGAACAACTACAAGGGCACCGATTACATCGGCAAGATCGGCGTCGAGCAGAGCTACGAAACCGAGCTGCACGGCCAGACCGGCTTCGAGGAAGTCGAGGTGACGGCGGGCGGCCGCCCGGTGCGCACGCTGTCGCGCACCCAGGCGACGCCGGGCAACAACCTCGTGCTGTCGCTCGACATCGGCCTTCAGCAGGTCGCCGAGCAGGCGTTCGCCGGACGTCGCGGCGCGCTCGTCGCCATCGAGCCGTCCACCGGCGACGTGCTCGCGTTCGTGTCGGCGCCGAGCTTCGACCCGAATTCATTCGTCGACGGCATCGACCAGCAGACCTGGGACGAGCTGAACAACTCGCCCGACCATCCGCTGCTGAACCGGCCGCTACACGGCACCTACCCACCGGGCTCGACCTACAAGCCGTTCATGGCGCTCGCCGCGCTGTCGCTGCACAAGCGCACGCCGAGCTGGGGCTTCCAGGACCCCGGCTACTACACGTTCGGCGGACACACGTTCCGCAACGACGTGCGCTCGGGCCAGGGTTGGGTGGACATGAATCGCGCGATCGTCGTGTCGAACGACACGTACTTCTACATGCTCGCGCACGATCTCGGCGTCAACAACATCGCGAACTTCATGAAGCCGTGGGGTTTCGGACAGATCACCGGCATCGACATCGCCGGCGAAGCGAAGGGCATCCTGCCGTCGACCGACTGGAAGCGCCATGCGTATCGCCGCCCCGAGCAGCAGAAGTGGTACGAAGGCGAAACGGTCAGCCTCGGCATCGGTCAGGGCTACAACTCGTTCACGATCCTGCAGCTCGCGCATGCCACCGCAACGCTCGCGAACAACGGCGTCGTGATGAAGCCGCACCTCGTGCGCGACATCGAGAATCCGATCACGAAGGACACGCGGCCGGTGGTGCGCGACCCGAGCGACAAGATCGCGGTCAAGCAGCAGGATATCGACTTCATCAAGCACGCGATGGAAGGCGTGGTCACGAACGGCACGGCGGCCAAGGTGTTCGCGGGCGCCGCGTACCAGGCGGCGGGCAAGACCGGTACCGCGCAGGTGTACTCGCTGCAGGGCGCGAACTACAAGGGTCACGCGATCGCCGAGAATTTGCGCGATCACGCGCTGTTCATCGCGTTCGCGCCAGTCGAGCAACCGAAGATCGCGCTCGCGCTGATCGTCGAAAACGGCGGCTGGGGCGCGGAGGCGGCCGGTCCGATCGCGCGCCGGGTGCTCGACTATTACCTGGTCGGCAAGAACAAGCCCGGCGTGGTGGAAGCCGCCGTCGCGGCAGCGGCATCGAACACCGCCGAAGCGTCCGCGCCACAGGTCGGTGAGACGCCGACGCAGCATGAGGGCGCCCAGCCGCTGAGGATTGCGGCGGGCTTCAAGGCACTGCCGGTGCCGGGGGCGGCGGCTGCCGTGGCGGCCTCGGGTGCGTCGGCGGCTGTTGCGGCTTCGGACTCGAATGGCGCGTCCGTGCCGGTGGCGGCATCGGCTGGCGCGGCGGCAACGGTGCCGGCCAGCGCACCGGCAGCGGCTTCGGCCGGCGCGGCGCGGGCGGCGTCGGCGGCCAGGCCGGCATCGGCTTCGGCCGCGGCAAAGCAATCCGCGTCGCGTACGTCCGGCGCCCCGCACAAACCCCGTCCGGCCAGCGAGCCGGCACCGAGCGTCGCGGCCCCATCGCGCGAGAACAGCGTCCAGGGCGCGTCACCGCGCCAGCCCGCCACCAGCGGTATCGACGAATAAGGAGAAAGGCATGCAATTCGACAAGCGCGCCTGGCTCGACCGCATCAAGCGGATGTTCGCGGGCTTCGACCGTCCGCTCGCACTGATCGTGTTTCTGCTGCTGTGCGTCGGCATCGTCACGCTGTACAGCGCGAGTCTCGACGTGCCGGGCCGCGTCGAAGACCAGCTGCGCAACATCCTGCTCACCTTCGTGCTGATGTGGGGGCTCGCCAATGTGCCGCCCAATACGCTGATGCGCTTCGCGGTCCCGCTTTACACGTTCGGGATCGCGCTACTGGTCGCAGTCGCGATGTTCGGTCTCACGCGCAAGGGCGCGAAGCGCTGGATCAACGTCGGCGTGGTGATCCAGCCATCGGAAATACTGAAGATCGCGACACCGCTGATGCTCGCCTGGTACTACCAGCGCCGCGAAGGCGTGATGCGCTGGTACGACTACCTTGTCGGCTTCGCGATCCTCATCGTGCCGGTCGGCCTGATCGCGAAACAGCCCGACCTCGGCACGGCCGTGCTCGTGTTCGCCGCCGGCCTGTTCGTGATTTACTTCGCGGGGCTGAGCTTCAAGCTGATCGTACCGGTCCTGATCGCAGGCGTGATCGCGGTTGTGTCGATCGCGGCGTTCCAGGACAAGATCTGTCAGCCCGAAGTGCAGTGGCCGCTAATGCACGACTATCAGAAGCACCGTATCTGTACGCTGCTCGATCCGACCTCGGACCCGCTCGGCAAAGGCTTCCACACGATTCAGGCGGTGATCGCGATCGGTTCGGGCGGCCCGCTCGGCAAGGGCTGGCTGAAGGGCACGCAAGCGCATCTGGAGTTCATCCCCGAGAAGCACACCGACTTCATCTTCGCGGTGTTTTCGGAAGAGTTCGGTTTGGCGGGCGGGATCGTGCTGCTCACGCTGTACATGCTATTGATCGCGCGCGGGCTCTACATCGCGGCCAACGGCGCGACCTTGTTCGGGCGATTATTGGCCGGCTCTTTGACGATGGCGTTCTTCACGTACGCGTTCGTCAATATCGGCATGGTGAGCGGGATTCTGCCGGTGGTCGGCGTGCCGTTGCCGTTCATGAGTTACGGTGGCACCGCGCTGACTACATTGGGTGTCGCGACCGGGCTGATCATGAGTGTCGCGCGACAGAAGCGGTTGATGCAGAGCTAAGCGTCGCTAGCGGCACGCAGCAATCGAAAATGCAAAAGGGCGCTCGTTGCGAGCGCCCTTTTGCTTTATTGCTACCTCATTACTGCGGCTTCACTTCCTTCTGATCGCGCAACTGCGCGCTCAACTGCTGATACTTCAGGCGCGCGGCCGGATCGCCCTGCGCCGCCGCGGCCGCGTAATACGCGCGTGCCACATTCAGATTCCGGTCGACACCATCGCCGCCGCGCTCGTAGAACGAGCCAGTCACATACTGCGCGGTCATGTCGCCGCCCTGCGCCGCCTTCTTGTACCAGACGAACGCCTGCTTGTTGTCGCGCTCGGTACCGCGTCCGTCGAGGAACTGGTTCGCGAGCGCGAGCTCCGCCTGCACATGACCCTGCGCAGCCGCCTTCATGAACCAGCGATGCGCCTCCGCCGGGTCGCGCTCGACGAACTCGCCATCGTCGTACATCTTGCCGTACACATATTGCGCGTGCGACATGTTCGCGTCGGCGGCCTTGCGCAGCCACTTCTTGCCTTCGTCGACGTTGACCGGCGTGCCTTCGCCGTTGAGCAGCATCATCGCGTAGTTGAATTGGGCGAGCCGGCTGCCGCGCTCGGCGGCCTCGCGGAATTCGGTCAGCGCAGCGGCGAGGTTGCCGGCGTTGTAATCGGCCACTGCGGATTGCGTCTGCGGATCGTTCGCTCTTGCGACGTGATCCTGTGCGTACGCGGCGCTCCATGCGGTACTCGCGAGCAGCGCTGCCGCCGTAATGGTCACTTGCGCGGTCACCCGCGCAATCCTCGGCCCGGCGCCCCCCTGCACTCTGCCGTTCATGACCTCACCTCCTGTAATGCCTGACGCGTCGCGCGCAACATCCAGATCACGTCGGCGGCCAGCGCCACGAAGCGAAAGCCCGCGTCGCGATGCTGCCGCGCGCTGGCCACGTCCATCGCGAAGATGCCGGCGGCAATACCGGCCTTGTCCGCCGCGCTGACGATACGCGCCATCGCTGCCTGCACGTCCGCGTGCTTCGCGTCGCCCAGATGACCGAGGCTCGCGGCGAGATCGGCCGGCCCGACGAACACGCAGTCGACGCCCGGCGTCGCCGCGATCTGCTCGACCTCCCGCAAGCCGCGCGCCGATTCGATCTGCACAATCGTCGCGATCTGTGCGTTGGCCGTCTGCACGTAGTCGCGTCGCATGCCGTAGCCGGCCGCACGCACGACGCCCGCAACACCGCGCAGTCCGTCGAGGGCCTCGGCGGTCGGATATTGGGTGAGCCGCACGGCGCGTGCCGCGTCTTCAGCGGATTCGATGTTCGGGAACATCAGCGTGCGCGCGCCGGCGTCGAGCACGCGCTTGACGAGCCACGGCTCGCTCGCTGGCACGCGCACCACCGGCTCGCTCGGCAGATGGGCGGCGGCGATCGCGCGCAGTTGCGACTCGACACCACCGCTATCGTTCGGCGCGTGCTCCATGTCGATCAGCAGCCAGTCGAAGCCGGCGTGCGCGAGCGCTTCGGCGCCGGCTTCGCTGCCGAGCGACAACCACAGCCCGAATAGCGGCGCGTTGTCCTTCAGACGTTGTTTGAGGGAGTTGGTGAAGGTGCTCATCGGCTGGCCTCGCGCAGGGTTGCAATTCGAAGCGGGGCCAGATAGCGAATCAGGCAGGCACCGGGGCGCTGACGGCCTCGATGCCTGCTGCGACGCGATGCGGTGACCGGCATGTCTCGCTCCGTGTGTTGGTCGGAACGATCATACCGTGACAAAAACGCGAGAGTTCGCTCGCGCGCCGGGGTGTGGCTTCGGGCTGGAAGCTAGTCGCGGACCACGTCGGCCCAGCAGTTCGGCGTCTCGTACAGACGCACTTTATGCAGGCGCAGATTCACGCCGTAGTGCGCGTCGTAGACGTTCGCGAGAATATCGAACGCAATCGCGGCGAGGTTTTCGACCGTGGGAATGCGATCGATCACGACCGTCTTGTGACCCGCCATGCTGTCGAGAAAGCCGCGCACCTGCGTGTCGCCTTCGTAGACGAGAAACGCGTGGTCCCACTTGTCGACCAGGTGCTCGGTTGCGAGCGACTTCACGTCGGCGAAGTCCATCACCATGCCGCGGTCGGGCGCGCCTTCGGTGTCGACCAGATCGCCTTGCAGCGTGATTTCGAGCACATAGCGATGGCCGTGCAGATTACGGCACTGGCTGCGGTGATCGGGGATGCGGTGGCCCGCGTCGAATTCGAGTTTTCGGGTAATCGTCAGCACGGCAAATCAGGGAATGTTCAGATACTTGTGAGTCTGCATCGACAGGCGCCACTGCGGATGACGCTTGCACCAGTCGATCGCGAGCTTCGTGTTGATATCGCGCGACGGACCGTCCATCGGCTGGACGAGGAAATACTCGAAGTCGAGCTTCGCGTAGTCGGCGAGGCGCTGGTTGTCCTGAGGGATCACGACCTTCAGTTCGTTGCCCTTGGTCACGACGAGCGGCGCGTCGGCCTTCGGGCTCACGCAGATCCAGTCGATCGTGTCGAGCACCGGCAACGAGCCGTTGGTCTCGATCGCGATCTCGAAGCCCGCCGCGTGCAGCGCGTCGACGAGCGGCTGATCGATCTGCAGCATCGGCTCGCCACCGGTGCACACGACGAAGCGTTCGCCCTCGCCTTGCGGCCATTGCGACGCGATCATCGCGACGAGTTCGTCAGGTGTGCGGTACTTGCCGCCGTTCTCGCCGTCGGTGCCGACGAAATCGGTGTCGCAGAAACGGCAGACCGCTTCCGCGCGATCCTCTTCGCGGCCCGACCACAGATTGCAGCCCGCGAAACGGCAGAACACGGCCGGCCGCCCGGCATTCGCGCCCTCGCCCTGCAACGTGTAGAAGATTTCCTTGACCGCGTACGTCATGCTGCTATCTGTCCTGTGTTCCTGAATCAATGATGCGCGCTCTTGCGCGAACCGTCACACTGGCTCGGTGACTTTTTCACCGGCGAGGTAAGCCTCATAGCCACGTTTGCGCAACCGGCATGCCGGGCATTCGCCGCAGCCGAAGCCCCATGAATGCAGCTCGGCGCGTTCGCCGAGGTAGCACGTGTGCGTTTCGACGCGCACCAGTTCGACCAGTGCGTCGCCGCCGAGCTCGTGTGCGAGACGCCATGTGTCGGCCTTGTCGAGCCACATCAGCGGTGTCTCAAGCGCGAAGCGCGTGTCCATGCCGAGATTCAGCGCGACCTGCAGCGCCTTCATCGTGTCGTCGCGGCAATCGGGGTAGCCCGAGAAGTCCGTCTCGCACATCCCGCCGACCAGCACCTGCAAACCGCGCCGATATGCGATAGCCGCGGCAATCGTCATGAACATCAGATTGCGGCCCGGCACGAACGTGTTCGGCAACCCATTGGCCGTGGCTTCGATTTCGATCTCGCGCGTCATCGCGGTGTCGCTGATCGCGCCGAGCAGCGACAGGTCGATCGTGTGATCGTCGCCGAGACGATCGGCCCATGCAGGAAACGCACGCACGACAGCCTGGCGGAACCCCTCGCGGCATTCAAGCTCGACGCGATGACGCTGACCATAATCGAAGCCGATCGTTTCGACCGTGTCGTAACGATCGAGCGCCCACGCGAGACACGTGGCGGAATCCTGGCCGCCGGAAAACAGCACGAGCGCGCTACGCTTAGCGTCTTTGCGGATCACCGTGATACTCCGTGAATGAGAGTGCCACGTCGCGCTGCGCGAGGTGCGCTATGCGAGCAACGCGGCGCGGCGTGTGCCGGCATTGTGCCGGCCCAAAGCAGTATAGGTCGCGCGTTGCGCGTGAACGTGGCTGGGCGCTTATACCGTCGATCGTCGGGCGAAGGGTTGGGTGCTTCGGTGCGATACGCTCGGCACCGCATTCGCGCGGTGTACGACCGCGTGCGACGCCTGCAGGCAAGTCCTTGAACTGGCGCGATTTTATCACGCGACACCGAATGTCACCGACGCCTGCTGTCCTACGCGCGCGGTTCCAACTGCATGGCGAGCCAAAGTGACGACTTGTCCGCCAAACGGAAAAGCCCCAGGAATCTTGCGATTTCCTGGGGCTGAATTCTGGTGGCCTGGGGCGGAATCGAACCACCGACACGCGGATTTTCAATCCGCTGCTCTACCAACTGAGCTACCGGGCCAACGAAGAACGAAACTATATCAAGCGATCCGCAGTTCAGCAAGCCCTTTCATAAAAAATTTTGCCTAGCCGCGTTCGCATGCAACAGGTGGCGCTCACTCGCCCTTGTTCTTGCCGAGATCGACGCCGAGTTGCTTCAGCTTGCGATAAAGATGCGTGCGCTCCAGACCGGTCTTCTCCGCGACGCGCGTCATGCTGCCGTTCTCGCGCGCGAGGTGATATTCGAAGTACGCGCGCTCGAACGCGTCGCGCGCATCGCGCAGCGGAATGTCGAACGAGATCGACGCGGTTTGCGCGGCGAGCGCGCCGCCGCCGACGCCATCGGCCGACAGCATCGGCAACGCGGCCGCCGACGCGACCGACGATGCGCTGACGGGCAACGCCGGCTTCGCGGCCACACCGCCTGGCACGGCCGCCGAGTTGCCGCGCGCGAGTCCTTGCTCGACCGCCTTCAGCAGCTTCTGCAACGCGATCGGCTTTTCGAGGAAGTTGAGCGCGCCGATCTTGGTGGCCTCGACCGCGGTGTCGATCGTCGCGTGACCGGACATCATGATGACGGGCATCGTCAATTGACCTTGCGCGGCCCATTCCTTGAGCAGCGTCACGCCGTCGGTGTCCGGCATCCAGATGTCGAGCAGCACGAGGTCCGGCGCCTGACGCAGCCGGAACTCGCGCGCTTCCTGCGCGTTTTCAGCGGCCTCCACGACGTGTCCTTCGTCGCTGAGGATCTCCGAGAGCAGTTCCCGGATGCCCATTTCATCATCTACCACCAGGATGGTTGCCATTTACGCTGCCCTTGTCTGCACTGTTGCTTTTGTCGTTCCCTGCGACGCTCCACCACGCGCCGGATGCGCACCCGAACCAGGTGCACCCGGCTGCGCGGGGTCGTCCGCCAGTTGAAGGAAGAGAATCGAAATCTGCGCGCCTTCGATCACGTCGCCAGCCTTCATGCGATTGCGAATGTCGATGCGCGCGCCATGTTCGTCGACGATCTTCTTGACCATCGCAAGTCCCAGACCCGTACCTTTGGCCTTGGTCGTCACGTACGGCTCGAACGCGCGCGTGAGGATACGCGCGGGAAAGCCCGGTCCGTTATCCGACACGGTCAGACGCACCGCGACGCGCGCCTTGCCTTGCACGTCGGGGTCTCCGTATTCTACTGTCCTCGTCTCGAGCAAAACACGCGGATGCGCGACTTCGGCGACCGCGTCCTGCGCGTTCTGCAGCAGGTTGTGGATCACCTGACGCAATTGCGTCGCGTCGCCGCGTATCGCGGGCAGGGCCGCGAGCTCAATCTGGATCGCGCCCTTGCCTTCCTCGATACCGTACAGCGTGAGCACCTCGCTGACCAGATCGTTCAATTGCAGATGCGCGAGCACCGCGGGCGGTGTGCGCGCGTAGTCGCGGAAATCGTCGACCATCTGCTTCATCGCGGCGACCTGATTGACGATCGTCGTCGCACCGCGCTTCAGCACGTCCGCATCCGACGGCGCGAGCTTGTCGGCGAGCTTCATCTGCAAACGCTCGGCCGACAATTGAATCGGCGTGAGCGGATTCTTGATCTCGTGCGCAAGGCGCCGTGCGACTTCGCCCCATGCAATCGAACGCTGCGCGGAGATCACGTCGGAGATGTCGTCGAATACGACCACGTAGCCAGAGGTCTGGATGTCTTCGGCATCGCGCTCGTTCGCCGCGACGAGGCGCGCGCCCCGCACGAGCAACGTGAGCGGCTCGGTCTCGCCGGGTACAGGCACCGAGAACTGCTGCTGCCAATGGCCGTTATCGTCATGGCCGTCTTCGCTCGCCGCTTCGCGATCGGCGAATGCCTTGCGCACCATCGCGCCGAATTCGCCGAGCACGCCGATCTGATCGAGCGACGATCCGAGCACCGTCTGGAACGGCTGACGGAAAATCCGCTCGGCGCCGCGATTCGCAGTGGTCAGCCGGAACTGTCGGTCGAACACGAACACGCCCGCGGTCAGGTTCGCGAGGATGCTCTCCAGATACGCCTTCGAATGCTCGAGCGCGATACGATTTTTCTCGACCGCCCCGCGCGCTTCCGCCAACTGCCGCGTCATTGCGTTGAACGACTGCGTGAGGAAGCCCAGTTCGTCGCGCGACTTGATCTCGCGCTTCGGCGTGTAGTCGCCCTCGGTGATTTCCTTCGTGCCCTGCGCGAGCAGGAACAGCGGCCGCGCGAGCTGATTGCCGAGCGCGAGCGCGAGCATCATCGCGATGAAGGTCGCGAGAAACAGCGACAGCGTCAGCGTGCCGATGTACATCTTGCGCAGGCCCGTACGGCCGAGCGCCTTCTCCTGATACTCGCGATACGCGCGCTGCACCGCGTCGGCGTTGCGCGCGAGTGTCGTCGAAACTGGCTGCGTCAGTTGCAGGAAGCGCTCGGCGGGCTGCAATAGCGATGCGTTCGCATCGGGAATACGCTGCACCACGCGCAGACGCAGCGCGCCCTTGCCGCCCTGCGCATGCGCGTCGCCGTCCACCTCGCCTTCGATCGCCGCATAGCCGTGGCCGCGCGCCTGCTCGATCATCAGCGGTGTCGGCAGATCGTTCGGCAGCAGCATCGCGTAATTGCTGGACGCCTGCGCGACCACGTGCATGTCCGGCGTCGCGCCCGACATGCTGCGGGTCGGCTCGACGATCGTCGCGTCCTGCACGCCGAACTGGTCGCGCAGACGCAGCAACGTCAGCGTGGTGCCGGCCGCATCCGCGCTCGCGATCTGCTCGGACATCAGACGCGCCTTCGTCTGCAAATCGGACAGCGACGCGTCGAGCATGCCGCGCCCGAGATTGAGGCCGGACGCGAGCGCGGTTTCGACGTTCACGTCGAACCATGACTCGATGCTGCGCGACACGAACTGATACGACACGATGTAGATGATGCCGCCCGGCACCACGCCGACCAGCGCCATGAAGAACGCAAGCTTCGCGAGCAGCCGTGTACCGAATTTGCCCGTGCGTAATCGCACGACGATGACGACGACGAGCGTCGCCACCACCAGCAGAAAGATCATCGCGACCGCGACGTTGGCCGCGTACAGCCACTGGTAGTAGCGGTCGAAAAATTCGGTGTTCGCGCTCGCGGCGGCCAGCAATACGAGCAGCAGCACGGCCGTGACCGCGACCGTCGACACCAGCACGCGCACGACGATGCTGCTGACACTGGTGGAAGATGAGCGCACTTTATTTAGCACGATCTGCCGCCGTGAAAGTGAAGCGCTTCCAATCGGAGGCGAGGTTCCAGTCGCGGTTGTTCACCGCGTCGATCTGGAATGGCTTGGGCATCAGCCCGATATCGAGTTGCATGCGCACCGACGCGTTATAGGTTTCGCCGACACGCACCTCATTGCGGTCAATCACGTGCCACGAGGTCACGTGCTTGATCACCGCGAGCGCGTCCTTCAGCGTGGAAAAGCCGAGCTGCAAGCCGCCCGATTGCACGCTCGACACGCGATATTCGCGCGTGAGCGGCTGGAACGACAGCCGCAAGCTTTGCGATACGCTGACTGGCTGCTCGTCGAACCAATACCAGCGGGGCCGGCTCAGTTCGAAATCGGTCGTGAAATAAAGCGGGATGCCTTTGTTGACCGCGTCTTCGAGATTGCTGTTCAGCTCGAATTCGAAATGCGCATCGAGACTCCAGCCGCCGCTGTCGGCCTGCAGCGACGCCCGCTGCACCGCGATCGAGTCAGCGTGCGCCGCGCCCGGCGCTGCAAGCCAGACGGCCAGCGCGATCCAGAGCACGGCAGCGAGCCGAAGCGGGAAGAAGCGTTTTATGGTCACCGTTTCTGAAAGCGCGCGTAGAAAAATCCGTCGTGGTCTGAGTTCGTGCCGGCGCTGAAATCAGCGGGTCGTCCAGCATGAGAACCGGCCGATGAGTCGGCGGGCGCGCGGGCAACTGAGGGTAAAAGCTGCCCCGGCGCGTCCAATCGTACCGCATCCTGATGCTGGTTTCCAAACCACTGAGCCTGCAACTCGCCTTCTTCGGGGAAGATCGAACAGGTAACGTAAAGCAGCTCACCGCCGGGTTTCACGAGCGGCCACAGCGCGTCGAGAATGCGGCGCTGTTCGGCGACGAGCGCGGCGATATCCGACTGGCGACGCAGCCAGCGGATATCCGGATGACGCCGCACGATGCCCGACGCAGAGCACGGCACGTCGGCGAGAATGCGGTCGAACGGCTGATCAAGATCGTCGTGCCACTGCGCGGGGTTGCCCGCGTCGCCGATGCGCACTTCCGCTTCGAGCTTCAGACGCCGCAGGTTTTCGCCGATGCGGCGCGCGCGCGACGCATCGCTTTCGAGCGCAACGAGTTGAATGTTGGCGAGTTCGAGCAGATGGCCGGTCTTGCCGCCAGGGGCCGCGCATGCATCGAGCACGCGCATGCCGTCACGCACGCCGAGCAGTTGCGCGGCGAGTTGCGCGCCTGCGTCCTGTACAGACACGACCCCTTTGCTGAAGCCCGGAATGCGCTCGACCGGTATCGCCGTGGCGAGGGTGACCGCGTGCTCGCCCGTCTTGCTCGCGGCGATCTGCTGGCGTTGCAGCTCTTGCAGATAGGCGTCGACCGTCGAATGGCGTGCGTTCACGCGCAACGTCAGCGGACCTTGCGCATTGCCGACGGCCAGCACCGATTGCCATGCCTCCGGCCATGCGCGCTTCACCGCGTCGATCCACCACGCCGGATAGTTCCAGCGCGCGGCTTCGTCGGCTTGCACGGCGGCGAGCAACATGTCGCGCTCGCGCAAGAAGTTACGCAGCACCGCATTGACGAGCCCCTTCGCGAACCCGAACTCGCGGCGTGCGCCAATCGCCCTGACCGCCTGATCGACGACCGTAAACGGCGTGTAAGCGGCGCTCGCTTCGTCGTCGACGAGCAGTGCGAACGCGCACGCCAGCACATGCGCGACGTGCGGCGGCGGCGCTTTCTTCACGAGCTTCGCAATCAGCCACTCGGCGGTCGCGAGACGGCGCATCGTGCGATAGGCGATGTCCTGCACCGCGCCGCGCGCCGCCGCGGCGTTGCCCTCGGGCATCGACACGAGCACGCTCTGCAGCGCCGCGGGCAAGGCCGCGCCGAGACGCACGGCGCCGACGGCCTGAGCCGCGCAGTCGAGCGCGAACCCGAGCGATTCGGGCGACAGATGCAGCGCCGACAAACGGGATTCGCGCGAGCGCGCCGACGAGGAAGCAGAACGCGAAGAAGGCTTTGAAGTCATGAAGGGAGCAAGGGCCAGCCGCACGGTGCGCGCGGCGCAATCAGCGCACATTGTAGCGTGGCGCCGGTGGGGCGCCGCCGTGCGGGGGCGGCGGCAGACGCTGTCGCGCGGTGGCGACGAACGGTGCGAAAAAAAAGCGAGCCTCGCGGGCCCGCTCTTCAGTACTTCAGACTCGACGCGCCGAACGAGGCTGCGGCTCAGTCGAAGCGCCCGGTGCGCGCCATTTCCATCAGACGCGCGATGCGTTCTTCGGTCGCAGGGTGTGTCGAGAACAGGTTCGCGATACCGCCGCCCGAGAGCGGATTCATGATCATCATCTGCGCGGTGGCCGGATGCGCCTCGGCCGTCGGGAACGGGATGCCGCTCGCATAGCGATGGATCTTGTCGAGCGCCGACGCCAAGGCCTGCGGGTCGCCCGAAATTTGCGCGCCGCCACGGTCGGCTTCGAATTCGCGCGCACGCGAAATCGCCATCTGGATCAGCGCGCCCGCAATCGGCGCGAGCAGCGCAACCGCGATGCTCGCGATCGGGTTCGCGGGACGCCCGTTTTCGTCGCGGCCGCCGAAGAACATCGCGAAGTTCGCCAATGCGGAAATCGCGCCGGCCATGGTCGCAGAAATCGTCGAGATCAGAATGTCGCGGTGCTTCACGTGCGAAAGTTCGTGCGCCATCACGCCGCGCATTTCGCGCTCGGACAGCACGCGCAGAATGCCGGTGGTCGCCGCGACCGCCGCGTGCTCCGGATTGCGGCCGGTGGCGAATGCGTTCGGCGCGTCTTCGTTGATCAGGTAGACGCGCGGCATCGGCAGGTTCGCGCGCGTGGCGAGATCGCGCACCATCCGATAGAACTGCGGCGCACTGTTTTCGTCGACTTCCTGCGCGTTGTACATGCGCAGGACCATCTTGTCGGAGAACCAGTACGAAAAGAAATTCATCCCAAGGGCGATCACGAGCGCGAGCATCATGCCGCGCGACCCGCCGATCATCCCGCCGATCACGATGAAAAGGGCCGTAATCGCGGCCATCAACATCGCGGTTTTCACCCAATTGAACATGTCTGCAACTCCTTGCCCTGAGCGTGGCCTTCATCTCCGTGCCGCGCGATTGCGGCGCCAGATTGTAAGAGAAATGTTAGATATGGGCGATGCGGGAAAATTCAATCACCGCGAGGCGGTCGCGAGTTTGATGCCGAGGCCCACGAACGCGCTGCCGACGCCGCGATCGAGCCAACGCTTGACCGTCGGCTTGCCCGAGAAACGCTGCGTGACACTGCCCGCAATCCACGCGACGAAACTGTTCCAAACCATGCTCATCAGCACGAAGACCGCGCCGAGCGTCAAAAACGCGAAGGTCTTGTGTTCGCTGCCCGTTGCGACGAACTGCGGGAAGAACGACACGAAGAACAGCACGACCTTCGGGTTCAGCACATTGGTCCAGAAGCCTTGCAGGAACAACTGCCGCAGTGACTTCGGCGTGGACGGCGCACGCGCGTCGCTGGCGGGTGCGCCCGCGGCCGGCTTCGTGAAGACCAGGCGCACACCCAGATAGATCAGATAAATCGCGCCGACGAATTTGACGATGGTGAACGCGGTGGCCGACGCGGCCAGCAGCGCGGTCAGCCCGAACGCGCAGGCCAGCGAGTGAATGCAGCAGCCCGCCGAAATGCCGAGCGCCGACATCAGCCCCGCGCCGCGGCCCTGGGCGACGCTGCGCCCGACGATATAAGCGGTATCCGGCCCCGGCGTGATGTTCAGGAGAAAAACCGCGACGATGAAAAACTCGAAATGGACGATGCCGAACATGTGATGAACCCTCGAAAACCTGGTCTGCTGCATGAGGATTCTAACGCGCGGTTGGCTCGCGGCGGGCGCCTGGAACGCCGGCGGAATCGACGATGCTCTGGCGTGCGCGCCGCGCTTATTGCGCCTCGGGAAGCTCGAAGCGCTGGCCTGCGGCGAGCGGCGAACCGGCAAGGTATTCGCGCACCGGCAGGCGCTTGCCACCGGGCTTCTGCAATTGCGTCAGACGCAGTGCGCCTTCGCCGCAAGCGACCAGCACGCCGTCGGCAGAAACCTCGGTGATGGTGCCCGGCGCCTTGCTGCTGCCCGACGCCGGCGAGGCAACGGCGGTGGCGGCCCAGATCTTGACGGTGTTGCCGTCGTCGAGCGTGCCGGCGCCACCGGGGAACGGATCGAACGCGCGTACCTGGCGCGCAAGCGCCTCGGCCGGGCGGCGCCAGTCGAGCGCCGCTTCGTGCTTGGCGATTTTCTCGGCGTAGGTCACGCCGTCGGCCGGTTGCGGGGTCGAGGCCAGCTTGCCGCTGCGCTCGAGCTCGATCAGCGCGTCGACGATCAGTTGTGCGCCGTGCTCAGCGAGGCGGTCGTGCAGCGTGGCGGTGGTGTCGTCGGCGGAGATCGGGGTGCGGACTTCGGAGATCATCGCGCCGGTGTCGAGACCGGCGTCCATCTGCATCAGCGTGATGCCGGTTTGGGCGTCGCCCGCCTCGATCGCGCGATGAATCGGCGCCGCGCCGCGCCAGCGCGGCAGCAGCGAAGCGTGAATGTTGATGCAGCCGAAGCGCGGAATGTCGAGCACTTCCTGCGGCAGGATCAGCCCGTAGGCGGCGACCACCATCACGTCGTGCGGCGTCGCGCGCAGTTGCTCGATGCCGGCGGCGGCTTCCTCGGGGTACTTGCCCGCGCGGCGCAGCGATGTGGGCTGCGCGACTGCGAGGCCATGTTCCTGTGCGTAACGCTTGACCGGGCTTGCCTGCAGCTTCATGCCGCGTCCTGCGGGCCGGTCCGGCTGCGTCAAGACGAGCGGCACGGCAAACCCGGCGCGATGAATCGCGGCCAGCGCGGCCGCGGCGAATTCCGGCGTACCGGCGAAGATGACGCGCAACGAATGAGTCATGAATGAGCGGCGGGCAAGTTGAAAGCGCGTTACATCGCGTGGGCGAGCTTCTTCATCTTGCTCTTGATGCGCGTTTGCTTCAGCGGCGACAGATATTCGACGAACACGCGGCCCATCAGGTGATCCATCTCGTGCTGGATGCACACGGCGAGAAGCCCCTCGCAATCGAGCTCGAACGTTTCGCCCTTCTCGTTGAGCGCACGCACGCGCACTTTCTCGGCACGCTCGACGTTGTCGTAGATTCCGGGCACCGACAGGCACCCCTCTTCCGACAACTTCCTCTCATCGCTCGACCAGATGATTTCCGGGTTGATGAACGCGAGCAGTTCGTCGTGCGTTTCCGACACGTCGATCACGATCACGCGTTCGTGCACGTCCACCTGGGTGGCGGCGAGGCCGACGCCGGGCGCCGCGTACATCGTTTCGGCCATGTCGGCGACGAGGCGGCGGATACGGTCGTTGACCTCCTCGACTGGCTTCGCCACCTTGTGCAGCCGTTTGTCGGGGTAATTGAGGATGTTCAGTAAAGCCATGATTTCGAGTGTGATTTCAGACGCCGCTAACCATTGGAGGCTCGCGTTGGCCATTTGGCCAGGTTGTGAGCCCGTCGCAATACGCAGAGGATAGATGGTGTCGAACCGGTTCGATTCAACGCGCCTCGCGCGCCCGACGACGAACCCGCGCTCACGCGCGGCGCCGCGGCTATTCGCGGCTCATTGCCGTTCTATATGCACGGTTTTATTTCAGATCATGAAAATTCTAGCATGGCGCCCGCCTGCCCGCAGGCCCCGCCAGAGGAGCGACCCGCATGCACACGTTGCCCGCAACCCGTATCGAACTGACCGCCTGGCTGCGGTTGGCGCTTGCACCGGGCCTCAAACCCGCGGCGTTGCGCCTGTTGCTAGCCGCATTCGGGCTGCCGGAAGCGCTGTTTGCGCAGTCGCCGGATGCGCTCGCCGAGGTCGCCGGTGAGGCCGCGGCGCGCGCCGTGCTGGCGCCGCCGGGTCCGGCGTTCGACGGCCAGCTCGAGGCGGTGCTCGCATGGCGCGAGCAGCCGGGCAACCAGATCGTCACGCTCGACGATCCCGCGTATCCGCCCGCGCTGCTGACGATGCCCGATCCGCCGCCGCTTCTATATATAAAGGGCCGGCTCGACCTGCTCCATACGCGTGCGGTCGCGCTGGTGGGCAGCCGCAGCGCGACGCCGCAGGGCATCGAGGATGCGCGGCGGTTCGCGCGCGAGCTGTCGGCGGCGGGCGTGACGGTCGTATCGGGACTCGCGCTCGGCATCGACGGCGCCGCGCATCGGGGCGGGCTGGAAGGTGTCGGCGGAACGGTCGCGGTGGTCGGCACCGGCGCGGATCTGGTCTATCCGGCCGCGCATC
>NZ_JBFPKG010000089.1:0-12828 GCF_040948665.1 Paraburkholderia sp. BR14320 | reverse complement strand
AAGGAAGGCATGTCGAACAAGGAAATTCACCGCTGCCTGAAGCGCTATATCGTCAGGGAGTTGTACCCGCTCATTCTGGCCGACTTGGCCGATTCGGCCCGCGCTTCTTGACATAGGAGCGTCAACGCGCCGACGGAAAGCTTCTTCAACAGCTTGAAGAACGAGCGGGTACACGGCACGCGGTATCGCACGCATCGCGACGCCGTTGCGGACTTGTTCGAATACATCGAAGTGTTTTATAACCGCAGTCGTCGTCATTCATCGCTCGGCTTCACGTCGCCAACTCAGTTCATGCAAGACTGGCTTGCGGCTCAGCGGACAAAGGATACGGCTGCATAACCCCGGACCTCTGGAAGGCGAAAAACCGAGGGAAGCTCAAAGTCCGTAAGCAGTATCGTCCCACTTGAATTGGTGGTTGCCTTTGTCATTGATCCTGCTTCGTAGCCAGACCAGTGAAAAGCAACATTTGCCAAAAGTGTCCGCCAGAAATATCGCAACGTTCTGCGGTGCGCCACTGCTATTGGCGACGGTCACGGAACAGGTCACGATAAAATGTCGATCCTTCTTCTTCGCGGGAGAAAATGAATGCTTCAAGGGAATTGATATAGATGAATATTATATGCGCTTATTGATTTGCCATTGGCGGTGATGGCGCGTATTGGCAATTTATTGTCGCCGAGCTTAATAAAAACCAGTCTGTTTGAAAACAGACTGGTTTTACCGAGCCACCGAAAAGCAGGCTGCCAGCCTCCGGCTATACCGGGACCGGGACGAATTGTAACGTATCAGTCAGCTTGAATTTCAACGAAGTCACGCCTCCCGCAAATTCGAATTGTGTCGGACTGCTGACAAAGCTGCCAGAGACAGCAACGCCTTGCTTGGCCTCAGTTGTGCAGATCCAGTAAATCGGGTGGGTGTCAAACAAAAATTTGCCATTTGGTTTGCCTTGCATTGCAAACGTTGGCAGAGAATTCATGTACACGGCAAGGCTCATTGCTTGTGACTGTGAAACTGTAAACGACGCGTCTGTCGTAACCAGCATGCTACCGTTGGGCACCTGCGGGTCGTTGAATGCCAGAGGACGAGTCTGAAACTGCTCATTAGCATAAGTCACGCCCATCTCGTTGTTGCCGCCAGCAGCGGTTGGATCCATCCTTTGGAGCGGGCCGCCAGAACTCCACTGGACGCCCGGTACAAGCGGTTGCTCGGAGGTGCCCCAGTTGAGCGCCCAGTCGACTGTCCAATTGTAGATATTGGTATTGCCATTGTTGACCGATTGCAGAAGCCACACTAGTGGCAATCCTGCTTTTAAATTAGGATACGTCTGGTAGATAGCGACATTCGCGGGAGCGCCGCTGGCATTGAGCACGGATATGGTGTATGAAGACATGAGTGCATTCACTTATTTCAAGAGTTGATGGATAACTTATCCTGCCCTTGGCGGCAAATCTGAACGATTTGCTCAATCAAGGTGTGAAAGTTCTACGAAGTAAATGAGTAAGGTACTGCGTTTCCGGTTGGTGGAACGTTTGTACGTTCGCCTAGCCAAAGCAGCTTATGTGCCAGCTGACCCGAGAACACGAGAAATGGCCGACACAACACATTAGTCTTTGAGGGTGATTGTCCTAGGTGTTGGGTTCTCGATATTGTATGTTCACAAGCGGGACCGAAGTACTCACGCGGCGGCGCAAGCGATCGGGCGAAGCCGGCGTCGAAGAACTGCTCACCTCACTCTATCGCAATCAGCTCGCCGCACGCTTCGCCGCTTGGCATCTTTTCATTGAGGTGCCGGGTTCCGTTTTCTGAACGGATCTGAGTCCGCTCCGCTATTGCGCCGCGAACAATTTAACGTGACAGCGCCGAAATTGGCCTCGTCGCAACTAAGACGATAAACGGCGGGTTTGTCGGGTTTGAAATGTAGGCCTCCACGTAAAAATTGCGTTGGCTGACCGACGGTCGCGAATGTGGGCGGAAACGAGTGAGTTGGCATGAAACTCGCTTTTGATAAACATGCGACCTGCTCAGGAGAAAGGACATGCCCGACTTACGGATACCCGCGCCGCCGCGCTTTGACACCATGACTCCATATGCGTGTTCCTTTAACAACATTCGCGAGGCCGATTGCCTAGTTGGTTTGCTCGGGACGCTTTCGACGTGTTCTGCGATGGACAATTTTATTTATATGCCCACAATTGCATCCGAAATGAACTCTCGAGATCGAGCATAAATTGCCGGGGGATGATGTTGCCCGACTCAAGACCCGATGAAACTATCTCAACGACGGTGGCGATCAACTCCATTGATGACTATCGCTTGCTGTTCAGCGGCGAAGCGTGCGAAGCAGCGCGGGCAGGTTTTTCCGACCCACTCAGTGCGTTATCTCGACCCGTAACAGAACGGGAATTCCTCTGGGCGCTTTGAACAGACTGGCCGACTATGTCGATGGACATGGCGTTCTTGCTCCGAACGACAAGGCATTGAATACAAATTTTCGTGCAGTACGGATCGGCTTGTCCTTTCATGAGAGGTTTTCTTGAAACAGGAATAACTTAACGATATTGGTCGATTTCATTGTTCAAGAAATCGAAACCGCAGGAAAATAAGTGTCCGTATCGCCGATATGGGCGTGAACGTCAGAAACCTGTTGGATATTGTTTGAAGGAGTTGATATGAATGACCATACGTCAAGCAGCAATTCATCATTGCGAGGTGCACGGCCGAACGGCGCCGAGACGGAAGTGCACGCGATCGATCCGGAAATGCTGGAAGCGATGCTCGTCGAAGCGACGGACACCGCACCGGCCGTGAATGACCCGTCGCTGGCGTTGGACGAGGATCTGGAGACTTGCGACTTGCACGCAATCGGCGCCGCTGCCTCCGGCACGCGGTCGAAAATGCGATTCGGCCGCACGACGCAGACCATCACCGAAAGTTGCGAGCACACCTGCGGCGGGTGTCGGGGCTGACGGAGAGGTTCGCGATGGACGCGCAAGTCGTCACGCTTCTTCCTCCACTCGCGGAATCGACGTTGCGCGATTGGGTCGCTCGCAGCGCGTGGCTAGGCGAGCGCCTGACCTGCCCCCCCGACGCCGGTGGCGTCGGGGGCGACAAGGAGGCTACCGCTTTTGCGTCCTGGCGCCGGTTGGCCGCGAAGGATCACGCGCACCATTTCGACACCTATCTCGAACGGCTCGGGCTGAGCGAGCACCAGGCGGTGCTGCGCCTCGGCCCTACTAGGCAGGCCGGCCGCGCTGCGCTGCCTGACTGGGCGAATCGCTTGCCCGCGTGGATTGCGCTCGTTTGTACGGGCGACGCGGCATCGGAGGGCCGCGACGACGGCAATGTCCCGTTTGCCGATCTCTTTCGTCCGCTGGGCCGTGCCATATGGGATCGCATCGCCCGCCATTTGGATGGCTCGCTTTGGGCCGCGCCGGTTCGAGACGACGTGAGCGCTGGGCTAGCCACACACCTGTCCGCCCTGTTCGCCGACAGCCTTTACGTCTGGTTCGACGCATTCCGGTCGGTCCGGCAATCGCACGGCCAGCTTGCGGCGGACGAGGCTGCGGCCGCGTCGAACCGAATTTACACCGATTTCCTGTCGTGGCTGCGCAGCGGGCATTTCGTTCGCTTGCTCGATCGAAAGCCGGTCCTTGCCCGCTTTTTCGCGATCTCCGTCCTGCAGTGGGAGCAGCATGTGACGGAGCTCGCGCAGCGTCTCGAGCATGATCGGCAGGTGATTGTCGCGCGGTTCTTCGGCGGTCGCTCGCCCGGTGCGGTCGCCGGCTTGGACTTCGGCATGTCGGATCGGCACCGGGACGGGCGCGGCGTCGCGATCGTGCGGTTCGACAGCGGGCAGCAGCTGGTTTATAAGCCTCGGGATCTGGGCATCGATGGTGCGTGGGCGACATTCCTGCAACGCATCCAGGCAGCCGGCGCACCGGGCGAACTCCGGACGGCGGACGTACTATGCCGGGACGGCTATGGCTGGACGTCGTTTGTCAACGCCGAGCCGTGCGCGTCGCTCGACGAAGTACGCGTGTTCTACCTGCGCGCAGGCGCGCTTCTCGCGCTGTTCCAGATCCTTGGCAGTTGCGATTTCCATCAGGAGAACGTCATTGCATGCGGCAGCCATCCAATACCGGTGGACCTCGAAACGCTGCTGCGCCCAGCAGGCAGGCTAGATGGCGACGACCGACCTTGGCATCCGGCTATCTCCGCCGCGGTGCGGATCATGAGCGCATCGGTGCTCGAATCGGGCTATCTCCCGTACTGGAATACGTTTCGCAGTACGAGATGGACCGTGGGCGGGCTGAGCTGGTCGGCTCCCGAGGAGGTCAAGGTGACTGGCTGGCTGCATGCAAATACCGATGCGATGATGCTCGGCCGCAAGCCGCTTGCAATCGACGCCGTGCGGCATCTGCCGAGGCTCGCGGAATCCATTGCCGATCCTTCGGGCCATCTCGGAGACATCGATGCCGGGCTCGTGGCCATGGGGCGCTTCGTTCTGGCCCATCGCGAGACGGTCCGCGACGCGCTCGCCGTGTTTCGCGACACCAGCGTGCGGGTCGTGCTCCGCGACACGCGCTTCTATGAGATGTTGAGCCGGCGTGCGATGCAGCCGACGCGGCTGGTGGACGGGTTGAGCGCCAGCCTCGAGTTGGAGTTCCTGATGCGGTTCCATCATCCGGTCGACGCGAACGCAATAACGTGCGTGCGTTGCGAGCAGACGGCCATGCTGCGCCTCGATACGCCGCTGTTCTGGATGAGAAGCGACGGCACGACACTGCATGAGGTCGGCGGCGAGGAAGTCGAATTCTTCTACCTGAAAGACGACGTGCTGTCGCCGATGGCGCACGCGGCGGCACGGCTCGATGCATTCGACGACGCACACCTTGAGCAGCAGCGGCGACTCTTGCGCTTCGCGTTCTCGCGCGATGGCATCGCGCCCGCGTTCGCCAGCGACGCGTGGCCGGAGGACAGCGATCGAGCCTGGCGTCCTCAGGAAATGGTGCAGCGTGCTACCCGCATCGGCGAGCATCTGCTGTCGCTGGCCGTCGTGAGCGACGGCGGTGCGACATGGATCGGCCTGCCCTCGACCGCCATCGATGCCGCGCCGCACATCCAGGTGCTAGGCGAGAACTTCTATGACGGGACGGCGGGCATTGCCGTCTTCCTGCTGGCCCTTGCTCGCGCGACCGGACGCGACGATTGCAGGCAGACCGGCCTCAACGCATTTGCGACGCTGCGCGACGGTTTCGTCCGCGAACGGCATGCCGGCTTTCCCGACCGGGACCGGATTCTCGGCGGAGCCGAAGGCCTGGCGTCCTGCATCTATCCGCTCGTGCTGGGCGCGCACTTGGCCGACTCTGACATGCTGCTGGACTGGGCCGAGGAGATCGCGCAATGCATCGGTGACGCGTGGATCGGCGCGGATACCGCATACGACGTCATCGGCGGGGCGGCGGGTGCCATGCTCGGCTTGCTGGCTTTGCACGAGGCCGGCCGGCCGATCGGATTGGATCGCGCCATGGCCTGCGGTGCGCATCTGCTCGCACACTGTCGGCCGGCTCCGGCGGACGATACCGTCGGCCATGCGCGTCCACTCGCGGGGATGTCTCACGGCGCGGCGGGGTTCGCTTATGCGCTCGAACGCCTCGCGGCCGCGTCGGCGCGACGCGAATGCTCTAGCGCCGCTGCGGAATGGGTCGCATACGAGCACGCGCTCTTCGATGATGCAACCGGCAACTGGCCGGACCTGCGCTTCGAGGCCGAGGAACGACCGCAGTCCGAACACGCGAGCTGCCGATGGTGCCACGGCGCATCCGGGATCGGACTGGCGCGTCTCGGGATGGTTCTGCACGGCGCGTCCGCACGCGCCGTGCGCGAAGACCTGGAGCGGGCAATCGCCCGCACGGTGGCGGAACCGATGAGCGCGCTCGACTGCCTGTGCTGCGGCAATTTCGGACGGCTCGATCTGCTATTGGAAGCCGGCGTCACGCTCGGGAGGCCGGCGCTCGTCGCGCTGGCGCGCCGACGCGCCGCTGCTCGTCTGGATCGCACGGTGGAAGGCTTTAGCTGGCCGTTCGGCAGCGACAACGAGAACCTCGGTTTTTTCCAGGGGCTCGCGGGCATTGGCTACGAATTGCTCCGCCTCGCGTATCCGAGCAAGTTTCCATGCGCGCTGCTGTGGGGGATCGGGTCTCGCCCGATTGCGTCCACCCATTGGGATCGAGAAGAGGAGACATCAGATGCATAGCGAAGCGGAAGTGACCATCGTTGGCGGCGGGCTCGATTTTTCGAAGGATCCGAGCGTCGAGGCATGTCGGGCGATTCGCCACGCAGAGGTCGTGTTTCACGCCGGATGTCATGAGGGCGTTGCCCGCTGGCTGGCCGATCTCGCCGGCGACGCGGACGTCGTCGACATCGATACCGGTCACTATCAGGTCGGCCAGTATCGGCCCGACATGTACCGCGCGATGGCGTCCCGGGTGGTGGGCGCGGCGCGCGAGTCGGGCGCCGTGGTCCTGATCGAGCCGGGCAGTGCGATGGTGACGGACCTCGTGACGCGCTTCGTGCTGGAGGCCGCACACGGTGCCGGGCTGCGCACCCGGATCGTCGCGGGCATTTCCAGTCTGGAGCATCTTTGCATCACGTTCGGCATCGATCCGTCCAGCGGGTTACAGACCGTGCTCGCACAGGAACTCGTGGCACGGCGAATCAGGCTGAGCGCCGGGCTCGATACCGTCGTCATCCAGCCCGGTTACTTCGACACGTTGTGGCACGTGGGTTGGCCGCAATCCCGTGCCGACCGCTTCAACGCGCTGGCCGAGACGCTGTCGCTGTCGTTCGGGCCGCGTCAGGCAATGGCGCTGGTCAGGTTTCCGATGCATCCGGCCGACATGACGCACGAATTCTGGTTCAAGCTGGCCGACCTGCATCGAACGGTGCAGATGATGACGCCGCTGCACACGCTGTTCGTACCCGCATCGGAATGCGGCGAGCGCGATGCGACGTTCTGGTCGCGCATGCACGTGTGGGAACGCTCCATCGTGTTTCTCGAAACCGGCGCGGACGGCTCGCCGCTGCAACTTGCGCCGATCGCGTCCAACGTCGCCCTGAAGCAGATCGAGGAGCGGCTCGACGACGATCTCGTATCGTCGTCACGCACGCTGGCGGATGCATGGCGACGTCAGGCGCTGGCCCGGAGCACGGCGAGGATCGCATTCGCGCACGAAGCGGGCACTGATAAGGCCACCCCGGCGATGCCAGAGTGGATCGACCGGCAATGAGCCGGGAAGCGTCGTGGCGCATCATTGCGCTCCCGTGCCGTGCTGGACGGCAGTCCGTGCCTCTGCCGTTGACAATGCGCCCACCCTCGATATCCCTCAGCGTCAGGACGCTTGGTCTACCGGGACCAGCCGCATTAGCGCCCGTCTGCATAGCAGACCGCGCGCAGATCCCGCCGAGCCCGTTGATGCTCTTGCGGAAATCAACCGGCTCGCGACGGAGCAGCACCTTCAGCGAGGCGTCGAAGTCCTAGAGCGAAGTAAAGTTGTCACCGATCAATGACGCCAGTACAGGGCGGGAGCCTTCAAGTTGACGACATTACTTAGTTTACCAGCGAAGCAATGTCGTCAACTCGCATCAGTGCGCACTAAAATGCGTCAATTCCAGTTCGTCCTAGACCATGAAACCTCAGGCACGTGCGGTGGTTAAAGTGGACGGCCTGGTTGATGCCGATATGCTCCAACGAGCGCAGCCGTGCGCAGCTAGCAACGCATTCGGCAGTCTTTGTCTTCAGAAGATCGTCCCGGGAGTCGAGCACGAACGTAACGTTTTGCCCACCTATCCGAATCTTTCTGCTGTTCAGATCTTCGATCGCCAGCCGCACACCGTTTTCATCATCCTTTCCGATGTGGGACAGTTCACCGGTAAGCGGGGAAACCTGCCCGATCTTTACTGTCAAATCCGCGTACAAGCGTCAAAGTCGCGAGACATATCAGTGGCCGGGATGATTGCATGGTCGTACTCTCGATAGTTTGGCTGGGAATCGGATCGACAGAACCTACGACCCGTTGGGCAAGCAACATTGCGCTGACCTGTAACTATCCTAATGACGAGAGCCGGTAGCCAAAATCAACCGCGATGACCTTCCTGCAAATTTCTATCCAAATACGAGGCTTTTTCGATACCTTTTCCCGATGCGCCCGTTCCGGGAAGCGTCGCTTTCTGGGCAGCCTGAATCTTCGCGCCGCTATGAGCTGAGATCGCACGCGGCCACTGTCTTCCGGGGCCGCACATCTTGCCACGACGTGCACCAATCAACTGGAAGAAAAACCACCCTTACGAAGATGACGTTCGCACCGTCAGCTCTCGAAGACTTTCAAGTCGCCGATGACAGCTTCAGGTCCGATTTTCGAGGATTCTTTCCATCAGCAGCACCTGTGAACATCGCTAGCAAAAACTACGAGCGCCAACGGCTGGGCGCCCAGTTCGTGCGGACTGCCCCATTTGACGGTGCTGGTAAATGTCCGTCCCGTCGTGTCCCGTAATTCGATCATCGCGCGTTGCCCCCGCGCTTCGGCAACGACCCGGACGATGCGCGCCTCGTAGCGCAGCAGCGCTGCCGATCGGCGGCGCTCTACGCCGGCGGATTCGTGATTGTTCCTCTGGGCAGTTGATAGCAGGTTCAGACAGTCCCCGAGCTGCGATTCGCGACACGGCATCCCTGTCAACGATCCGACTAGGTGGAAGGCGACCGGTCCGGGCGGCCGCCGCGGATAGCGGGCAAAACCACCATCAACAGTGCCCGTCAAACAGCGCATGCGACGACGACGAACATCCGGCATCGCCGTCTTCCCGCCGGGAAAATCACGACACGCTGTCAGGCGCCGTTCACGGCATCCTTGAACGCCTTGCCCGCCGTGAACTTGACCGTCTTCGCCGCCGCGATCTGGATCTCGGCTCCGGTCGCCGGGTTGCGGCCGACCCGCGCGGCACGCGCGCCCGTCGAAAACGACCCGAAGCCGATGAGCTGCACGGTATCACCCTGCGTGACCGCGCTGGTGATGGTGCCGATCAGCGCATCGAGCGTTTCGGCGGTCTCCGCCTTGGTGGTGCCCGTCTTCGCGGCGACGGCATCGACCAGTTTCTGCCTGTTCATTGATTGTCCTCCAGAGGTGGGGAAGTGAAGCCGTCATCCTACCCGAGCCGCGGGCGTGCCCCAACCGGCGCGGGCAAGCACGGAAGCGGTCCGCCAAGGTGTGGTCACGCGCGAGCGGCGACGACGAACACATTCCGGCTTGGTACCCGTGCCTGGGGTCGATGGACGGCTGTGGCGAGGGACAGGCAGGGACGGCGCTTTCCCGGGGAAGCGACACCGTTCGCTTCCCACAGGTGTCGCCCTGGCGGGCGGCCGCCGGCCCCACAGCCCAGCTACCTGGCCCGGAAAATCAGTAAAGTAATTTTCTGACTAATAAAATGTCCGGAAATGAAGGCCCGGATAGCCCAAACTATCCGAGCCTCAATTTGCGGAGTACTGTTGACGCCCCGTTAGCCGGCCCCACTGTTTGAGGGTTCGTGGACAGCGCTGCGATGCCATTGAGGTGTGGCGCGGTCTACGCGAAATAGGTGCGCTACTGGGTTTGAACGGCACCCTCCCGACGGCACACCCATCCGCCCCGAGCCCATTCATTTGCGATGCGAATCAGTGTTATCCAAACAATCGATTTTGTAGCTTGAGGCGAAATGCCGCATAGTCGCTTCCTGCGACGCGCGGCACAGCTTCCGACTATCCGCGCCAGAAAGAGAGCTTTCCTGACGTGCCCCGATGCAAGCGACTCCATCGGAGCGGGTATCCATCCGAACGTCAAAATTAATTTTGTGCGTGAGCGGATACGAGCAATCATCGGAGCCGTGGCAATGACTGTATCGATCGTGATAGTGGGTGCCGGCTTTTGCGGGACGATGACGGCCATATGGCTACTGTCGGATCAAACCGCAAAGCCCCTGTCGATCGCACTGGTCGATGACAGCTATAGCGTTTCGCGCGGTATTGCTTATCGGTCAGACGAAGAGGGCTGGCTCCTGAACGCCCCCGCACGGACCCTCAGTGTTGAGCGAGACAACGGCAACGGCTTTGTCGATTATTGCCGACTGCGGGGCCGTCCTGCCGAACCCGACGATTTCCTGCCACGTGCGTGGTACGGTGATTATCTTGCACATCTGCTAAAACAAGCCGTCGAAAACCCCGGGAAGCATCAGTTTTCTCAACATGACGGATACGCCGTCGCGCTGAAACCCGTCGAGGATGGCCGAACGAAGGTTCATTTGCACACGGGTGTGGAGATTTCTGCCGATCACGTCGTCCTTGCGACCGGGCACAGCGATGGCCGCCGCTCCATCACTGTAGCAGCGACCGGTGGCGCTTCACTCGATCAACGTTTCCTCGCGAATCCCTGGGACGCAGTTAAACTGCGGACCGTGCCGGATGACAGCCATTTCTTCATGTGCGGGTCCGGTCTGACGGCACTCGACGTTGTTTACGCGCTGCACCGGCGCAGCGAAAAGTTGCGCTTCACGCTTATGTCCCGCCGTGGTTTGTTGCCCCAACACCACTGCCAGTCACCGCCGAGACTTCAGCCAGAAGCGCGGCGGTCGCTTCTCGATCAACTGACTGCCGGCCCTAGGCATTGCATCACCGTCGTACGGAAAGTCATTGCTGAACATCGCGCGAGAGGCGGTGACTGGCGCGAGGTGATCGATAGCCTGCGTCCAGCGGTACCGCAGATCTGGTCAAACTGGTCTGAGGCCGACCGGCGCGCTTTCGTGCGCCATATTGCGCCTTACTGGGACACACATCGTCACCGACAGCCAGCTTCCACGGCAGCGCTTGTCGCGTCACTCGGGATGAGTGGGCGTCTCTCGCTTATGGGGGGGCGAATCGAGACGATCAGCGCACATGGCGACGGGCTGCTGCTGGCTATTCGCCCGCGCGCAGCAACGGGCTCGCGCGTTGTGCACGCATCGTATTTCGTGAATTGCACCGGTGTCGGGATGGCTCCGGCTCATCGAGCTACGGCGTCAGATACAGAACCGCATGCAGATTGCATACACCGGCCTATAGCACACGCGTGTGATTCTCTTTTCGATCAGTTACGGCGCGACGGGATTGCAAAATTTGACTGGGCGGGGTTGTGTGTTGATGAGTCTTACCGCGTGGTTCGAGTCAGTAGCTGTACGAATCCATCTCTGTTTTATATTGGCCCTGCGCTTAGAAGACGCTTTTGGGAGGCGACGGCGGTGCCCGAATTGCTAATGCATATCGAGCGGATGACGGAGATCATAATGCGGCAGGTTTCTGCACATTAAACGCGAGCGCATTGCTTGACAGGGGCGTGGATGCAAGCGGGTTCTGTCGCAGTAAGATAGAGAGGTCGGTCAAGACCGATATGGCATGGATTCCTTGTCCAGCCAGCGAATAGAACTGATGTGCGGGAGTTTGCCAAACGCCGCCATCGTTCAATTTCCCCTTGACGATCATGTGCATGAGTTCGATGCCACCTAGATGCTATGTGGGAGGGCAGTGGCAGTAAGCCCGACTCGAGTAAAACGGGATTTCCAGACTCGTTTTCTCCGAGGGAGCGCGCAAACGGGCACGCCTGACGCAGCCCTTCCACACAGCATCTAGGGGCCGTTTACATTCGATGAAATGTGCTTACATCTTGTCTTTTGCGCGAGCAGGCCAAGATGATTCGAACGTTATTGAGCGATGAAACGTCTTGCCGGGCAAGGAAGGCGGTCCAGAGGACGGCTTCGACAATCGTTCGTCAGCGTAGACAGCCCTCCTTGGATCATTCGCCAGACATCGCTTCGCAACGATGCACGTTGGCTCGCATGCCATCATGCGCGAAATGGCGTGATGCGTATTCAATAAGCGTAGGCACGTCAGGCGATACCAGCCGGTGTACGACGCACCTGCGTCGGACAAACTCTTGATGCCGCGTCCGGAGGCATGCATCAACGATCTGGTGACGACATGGACAAGAATGGGGTGATGACGGAAGAGGACGGCGGTGCGCCGCCTTCGCCGGGGGAAGCGGCCATCCTTGAGGAAGCATGCTGGCTGGCCGACTCGGGCCGCTACGCCGACTTCATAGACATCGAGAACGTGCTGCGTTTTGGTTACGGGCTGACCAATGCGCGGGCCCTGCTTGACCGGTATCCGGTTCGCAGGATGCTGAACCGCCGCTGCGCGGATGCCCGCGACGAGCGGCTGGTAGGGCGGTGCAGCATGACGGAGCTATTTCCTTTACTTCCTTGACAATTTCGCTATATTCGGGATAGGCTTAGTTGTTCCTTGGGAAAGATTCTATGTCTACGGCAACCATTCAGGCGTCTGAGTTTTCACGGCTGCTTGTGCGTGCTGCGAAGATGCTGGATCGTACTGGTGCGCGAACTCCGGAAGCGATCCGCAAGGTCGTGGCGAGCTCAATGCAGGCGGATATCGGTCAGCTTCCCGCTAAAAATCAGCAGAGGTTCGCACAGTCGATCGCGCTGTTCGCACAGGGCTTCGATGATGCGCTGACGGCCGTCGCCGACGCGGCGGGCGAGCTGACGCCGGCCACGAAGTCCGGAGCGGGATCCAGCCGCCGTGTGCCCGCACAACGTGGCCGCTCGGCGCTGCATCACAGGGCCGGGCGTGAACCGCCCCGGGATTTCCGGAGGCTCCACTTCTTGAGAAAATGGAGCTATGGAAAACACGAAGAAGAAGTGCCCAAGGTACTCGCCTGAAGTTCGTGAGCGGGCTGTGCGAATGGTTCTGGAACA
>NZ_JBFPKG010000088.1:0-12909 GCF_040948665.1 Paraburkholderia sp. BR14320 | reverse complement strand
CTGAACAACATCATCGAGCAGGACCACCGAGCGATCAAACGCATCATCAAACCGATGATGGGATTCAAGGACTTTCGCTGTGCCCGCATCATTCTGTCTGGCATCGAAGTGATGCATATGATCCGCAGGAGACAGATGCAAGACGATCGCGTCGCCCGAACGGTTGCCGGGCAGTTCTACTTGCTGGCTATGTAAGCAATCCTATGTACATTCACTCATTTGATCTGCCATCGTTATCGCGACAGAACCGTTCGTTGTTCATTGCGTTTCCGGGTGACGATATCCGCTGTATCGGCAGAGACGGAAGAAACTTGAATCTTCTGGCAAGTGCCCGGCCGTGATCGTCGAAATCAATGCGCGGATGCGCGAGCCGATTCAGATAAACGGATTCTGATACTTTGGAGCCGCTTCACGGTCGGGGCCGTCGTCCAGTCGACCAAGTAAAACGAGCCTGCGCAGTTTCAATTGTTTGAGCTCAAGGTGGAGCTGCCGTATCCGATGCTCCAAATACGGATGTACCTGCTCTTCCATCTTTTCCATATTTGAGAGCGCCATGGCGCAGACCCTGATTTCTGACCCGAGATTCAATACTTCTACGAGCATGCTTTCGCGGTCTTCATTCATCGTTTCCCTCCCGGACAATCGCCCGTTCATCTTTGTATAGCCTGCAGCAGTACGCATGCCTCGGGTCGGGACAAGTCGGCCGTACGAAACTGTCGCCCCCCGGACACGCCCGCCCCTCGGGGTTCGTCATACATCCGGGGTGGGTCCTTCGGGGGCTCTCCGAATCGCGGGCAATTGCGCGTCGCGTTTCTTCTCTAGCTCCAACGTCTGAAAGGTCTGTGCACTGCTGTCGAGACGTCATGCCCGACGACACCATTTCGATCCGCGAGTTCGCGCGACGTGAGGGAGTGTCGGACACGCTCGTACACCAGGCGCTCAGGAAGGAAAACTCTCGCGCGCGCCAGATGGGCGCATGAATCCCGCGCTCGTCGGCTCCGGCTGGCACAAGGAGGACTCGGGCGCAAAGCGCTTTGCAGAGCCTGCAAAGAATGACGAAGAACTCACGGGGGGCGGCGGCGCGGTGCGTGGCGTGCCCTATGGCGAGGCGCTGAGACTGAAAGAGAACTGGCTCGCGCTGCTGCGCCGGCTCGAATACGAGCACAAGGCGGGCTCACTCGTCGAGGTCGCGACCGCGCAGCGCGTCGTGTTCGATCTGTGCCGCGAGCAGCGCGACGCGTGGCTCGCATTTCCGCCGAAGGTTGTGCCGTTCCTCGCGGTCGAGTTCGGTATCGCAGACCTCGAACGGCTGACCGCTTCCCTGGCTGCCCATGTCCATAATCAGCTTGCCGATCTCGGAGAGCCCCACCCGCGCTTCGACGGCGAACAGCTATGAAAAGATCGCGCAGGCCGGTCGCCGCGGCTGGACGCCGCCGCTGCGTCTGTCGCTGCCCGATTGGGCCGATCGTTACAGGAAGCTCGCGCGGGCCGCAGGCAGTCTGACGGGACAGTGGCGTACGACGACCGTCGAGATCGCGCGCGGCCCGATGCTGGCTGTTACCGAGCCCGGGGTCCATACGATCACGGTGATGGTCTGCACGCAGCTACTGAAAACCGCGCTGCTCGAAAACATCTTCGGCTATCTCGCGCAGCTTGACCCGTGCCCGATCCTGCTCCTCCAGCCGAAGGACGAAGCGGCCGAGCAGTTCAAGGAACGACTCTCACCGCTCATTCGGGCGACGCCAGTACTGCGCGCACTGATCGGAGCGATGCGCACCCGCGTCGCGAGCGACACGCTGCTCTACAAGGCATTCCCAGGCGGCTTTCTCGCGCTCGCCGGCGCGGGTAGTCCCGATAACCTCGCGCGGCGACCGATCCGCGTCGTGCTCGCGGACGAGATCGACAAGTACCCGGTTACGCGCGAGGGCGATCCGATCACGCTCGCGGAGGAGCGCACGGCGACGTTTGCCGAGTGGCTGCGTGTACGCGCGTGCTCGCCGACGATCTCCGAGGAAAGCCGCATCGAGGACAGCTACCTCGCATCCGACCAGCGACGCGCGTCGGTCGAGTGTCCGCACTGCGCGGCACCGGATGTTTCCGGACTTTTTCAAACACGTCGAGTGGGACAAGACGCGCAGCGAGTCGGGCGCGATCACGGCGCACGACACCGATACCGCGCGCGTTTACTGCGAAGCGTGCGGCGTGGCGTGGTCCGAAGCGGACCGGTTGAAAGCGCTGCAATCCGTACGCTGGCACCAGACAAGGCCGTTCGTCTGCTGCGGCGCGCGGCATGTCCCGCTCGACGACTACGAACGCGCGTGGCGCGAGCACGACGGCGCGGGCGCAGTCGAGACGGTGTGGGACTGGTGGGAGGACGTCGCGAACCGGCGCTATGCGGTATGGCGCGCGAAGTGCCCGAAGTGTGGCGAGTGGCGCGTCGATAACCGTCACGCCGGCTTTCAGGCGTCGAAGCTCTTTAGCCCGTGGACGCGCGACCGTCCGCCCGCGATCGCTGGGAAGTGGATCGCCGCGCAGGGCGACGAGGAAAAGCTGCAAGCCTGGTGGAATACGCAGATGGGGCTCCCCTATCGGGCGCATACCGGCCGGCGCGTGCAGAACGAACTGCTGGCCGCGCGTGGCGAGATATGGGCCGCTGAAGTCCCCGATGGCGTCGCCGTGCTCACGGTCGGCATTGACGTGCAGGACTACCGCGTTGAGCTCGAAGTCGTCGGCTGGGGGCGCAATGAGGAATCGTGGTCGATCGAGTATCAGGTCATCGAAGGCGAGTTCTCTGACGCGACGACGCAGGCGGCAGTCGACGAGTACTTGCGGCGCACGTGGTCGCGCGCTGATGGTCGACCTTTCGAGATCATGGCCGCGTGTATCGACTCAGGCGGGCACCACACACAAAGCGTCCATGAGTTCTCGAAGGCCCGCATTGGCCGGCGTATCTGGGCGATCAAGGGCGAGAGCGCGCGCGGCGGCGAGCGTAACCCCGTCTGGCCCGCGAAGCGCCCGACCTCGCGCTCGAAAAAGACGTATCGGCCCGTTATTCTTGGCGTGAACGCAGCGAAGGACACGATTCGCCTGGGGCTGCTCCTCGAAGCACCGGGGCCGGGTTACATGCACTTTCCCGCTGATCGCGACATTGGCTATTACGCGCAACTGACCGCCGAGCGGATCGTCGTGAAAGAGATGGGCGGCAAGCGCTATCGCGTCTGGGAGTTGCCACGCGGGCGCGCGAATGAAGCGCTTGACTGTCGCGTCTATGCGTTTGGCGCGCTGTGCGGACTGCTGCACTTCGGCCTGCAACTGAACCGTCGCGCGGACGCGGTAAGCGCGCCGCTCGCGCCCGTTGAACTCGCAGAACTATCCGCTATTGCAAACGTACCGGCAGCGCGACCCGCGCCGCCCCGATCGTTCATCAACCGACTGGCGTAACTCATGGCTACCTGTGATTGCACGAGCATTCTCGACGGTGTGCCGCTCGCCGCATTGCAAGCGCAACTCGCCTCGATGCAGGCGGCGTATCTCGCGCTGATTACGGGCACGAAGCCCGAAGGTGCCTCCTACACGCAGGCCGATGGAAGCCGCTCGATTACCTTCACGCGCGCCTCGATTCCCGATCTCGTGCAGGGCATTCTCGCCGTGCAGAAGCAGATCGCCGCGCTGAGCGGCTACTGGTGCAACCGTCGCCCGCCGATCGCGCCTTTCTTCTGAGTTCCTGTCATGGGTCTGATCGTCGACGAGAGCGGCAAGCCGCTCGATACGGGCGCGCTCGTGCCGGCGCGCGGTAACGGTGGCCGCGCACGTGCGCAGGAAGGCGATCCCGGCTGGCCGTCGAGTTATGCGCTCGGCGTCGGCACGCAGTACCAGTTCCCGTATCAGGCTGCGGACTGGATGAGCCAGGCGTTCGGGAACTGGCTCCCGTGGATACGTTCGCCCGATGCAGAGATCAACCTTTTTCGCGACCGCATGGTCGCGCGCTCGCGAGACCTCTCACGCAATGACGGATGGATCAACGGCGCGGTCAACCGGATTCTCGACAATACGATCGGCACGAATCTCCAACTCTCCGCGAATCCTGACTACCGCGCGCTCGCGCTGCGCTTCGGTATCGCTGCATTCGATGCCGAATGGGCCGACGACTTCCGCCGCACTGCCGAAGCACTGTGGCGCGGCTACGCGGAGAACGCGGGGCGCTTCAATGACGTAGCGCGACAACTGACGATCGGACAGCAGTTCCGCCTCGCGATGCGTCACAAGCTGATCGATGGCGAAGGACTCGGCCTTACTTACTGGCTCCCCGATCAGGTCGGTTATGGCGCAGCCGACTATGCGACCGCGCTTCTGCTCGTCGAACCCGATCGTCTCTGCAATCCGTGTCAGATGCTCGATTCGAGCAACCTGCGTGGCGGTGTCGAGATCGACGATAACGGCGCCCCCGTTGCGTATCACATCCGCCGCGCCGAGCCGAACGACTGGTATCTCGCGATCGAGGCGAACAAGTGGGAGCGCATCGAGCGGTACGACGAGGACGGCTGGCAACGCGTCATTCACGACTTCGACCGCGATCGTGCGGGACAGCATCGCGGCCTCGGTGTATTCATGCCGGTACTCGCGCACGCGAAGATGCTCGCGCGGTACTACGAGGTCGAATTGCAGGCCGCCGCCATCGGCTCGATCTTCGGTACTTACGTCACGAGCCCGTACGATCCGGCGCTCATGCAGGACGCGCTCGGCGAAGGCGAGGAGCTTCCGCTTTACCAGTCGCTGCGCGCGCAGTGGGCGAAAGAGCGGCCGGCGTATCTGAACGGCGCGCGCATTCCGACACTCGCACCGGGCGAATCACTCGAAAACGTCTCGGCCACGCACCCGCATAGCAATTTCGAGATGTTCACGCACGAGATGCAGCGCGCATTCGCTGCAACACTCGGCCTCTCTGCTGAACAGGTTACGCAGGACTGGAGCAAGACAAATGCAGCAGCGCGCGCGCAGCGCTCCTCGAGTCGTGGAAAACATTGCAGCGGCGGCGCGACGAGTTCCGCCTGAACTTTGCCACGCCGTTTTATACGTCGTGGTTGTGGGAAGCAATGGACCGGGGCGAACTTCCATTACCCGATGGCGCGCCGCCATTCATCGAGGCGCGATCGGCCTATTCGCGCTGCTCGTGGATGGGTGTCGCGCGCGGGTGGATCGATCCGACCAAGGAAAAAGCCGGCGCAGTCATGGGTATGGACGCGGCACTCTCGACGCTCAAACGGGAATGCGCCGAACAGGGTCTGGATTATGAGGAAGTACTGCATCAGCGCGCGACGGAAATCCGCCTCATGGAGGAACTGGGGCTGACGCTCCCCGACTGGGCTGGAGACGTCGCCGCCGCCGAGGCGGGCCGGGTTGCTGAAGCGCCGCAGCCGCAGTGATATTCAAGGCTACAGTTGTTCATGTTACGAAGGGAAAAGCCTTTCGCGAAGTTCTTCGCAAGAGCCATCAAGGCCCGGAAAAAGAGAGCCCGCCGTAATCCCCATTAGCGCAAGTTCTTTCATCACCTGTTTTCGTTCGTTGGCCGGAATATCTATCGCGAACAAGTAGCGCTTGTTTGCTCTTTGTTCGAACCCAGCGATATACGTCTCAACGTCGTCTACGTTGGTAAGGCCTGAGAGTGCCTGTTGCGGAATCAGTCTCTCGTTTTCTACTGAAAGAAATTCAAGTAGCGAAAAGTGTGGCGGCATTGCGGCAGTGAAACTTATCTGCCGCGCATCTGATCGCCACTGGTCCTGGTCAAACAGGAAGATGCGTACATTGGGTGTACCGCGCTTTTGTGAATCTGAAACGCTCATTTTTTTAAATGCAAAAAACGCAGCGACATAAGGCGAATACGTCCAATCGATCAGCGGCGTCGGAAAGCCATGATGCTGAGCGAGATGTAGAAAAGCACCGTTCTCGTCTGGATTTGACCGGTCGAATAGGTGACGTGTGCGTGCGCTCAAGTGACGGTGAAGCAATGGCAGGTCGTTCCAGGTGTACTTGACAAGATCTCTTCGGCCCGTTCTATGAAAATTCGACCGAAGCCTCCATGCTTTATTTTGCTGACCTCTAAATACGAATTTTCGCAAAGGCAGAGTCGCAACATGTTTCTTGAACTGGTCCCACGTCATTCTTTTGGACTTTAGATCGGAGGCTTGGCTTGCAGCTCCATCGTTCCGTCTCAACATTGCGTGCCCACTCATGTTGATATCGGAATGCCAGTGAATCGTCATTTGATCGTCGGTCCAGTTTATTTCCGCTTGGGCAAATTTTGCCAACCGGAACTTGGGGAACTGGTTGCGGCTCTGTTCCCACGAAAGAAGGCTTCCGTTGTATGGGTTCACTGCATTCAGCAGAAGGGAGAGATAAACGCTAGGAGCCGTCCCGAAGGTGGATTGAATCTGACCAACGATCACAGGGCCTTCCAGTCCTGGTCTAGGAAAGAGGACTGCACTGCCGACCGTATCGCCTTGAAAACTTTCTACGTCGATGGTTATGGTGCCTGCCCATTCGGTAGATTGAAACCCGCCTATCCATTGGCCATGCATGACGACTACCTCCCCTGGAATTGAATGCTGTCACGGACGGGGCCAGATTATAGACCGTCGCTGTGCGCCAGCTCCAACCCCGTCATGGATCGTGTAATGCGTCCCGACTATCCACATCTGGCGACACGCCTTTTTAACGTCCCACTCGCCATCACGCCGAGCAAGATCGAGATTGTGATGGCGGCGATCGCGGACCGCTTCGGCCTCGCGCGACTCTTTCGCGCCGATGGCAATGTCGTGATGCTCGCGGACGCCGTCGATGTGGGCGAGCCCGCGCAGGAGCGGCCCTATCAGGTTATCGCGGGTTTCGCGGTTATCCCCGTACAGGGCACGCTCGTCGCGAAGCTCGGCACGTTGCACCCGTATTCCGGCATGACCGGTTATGACGGTAACGGACTTCGTGCCCGAATGGGAAGCGACGTCAGGACTACCGGACCCATGCACGGGCGCGAACCCTTCGACGCAGCAGCGCCGCGCGCAGGTCGTCGCGCGCCTCATCAATGAGGGCGGACAGAACGCCGCTTTCTACATCGAGTACGCCGCGGCGCTCGGCTATCAGATCACGACGAGCAACTACGCACCGTTTCGTGCGGGACAGAGCCGCTGTGGGCAGCAGCTAGGCACTCCGGACTGGTTCTTTACGTGGTCGATCAACGCGCCGCAGAACTCCGTTACTCACTTCGCGGCGGGTCAATCAGCAGCGGGCGATCCGCTCGCGACGTGGCGCGGTCCTTGAGTGCGAGATGAACGCGCTCAAGCCTGCACACACGATTCTGCAATTCCATTATTCATAGGGGACTGGCGTATGTTCCAGATCGACAATTCGACTGCTATCAGTGCGCAGCCACCTTCGACGCCGGCAGGCGCGGCGGGGTTCTTTACCGATGGCAATCCAGCCTCGAATCTCGCGGCGACTATTGTCCCCGCCGAGCGGCTGAACTCCGTGATGATGGAACTCGTCAACGCGGTGACGGGCGCGGGGCAGACCTTGAATAAGGCCGCGTTCAATCAGCTCTGGACCGCGATGCAGACGATCGCGAAAAATCCGGGAGTGACGCCACCGCAATTCGATAACACGACGAAAACGGCCACCACGCAATTCGTGCAACGCGCGCTCGGGAACTATCAGTCAGGCGTGGTGACGTTCAGGCGGAACGATCAATATCACTTCCGCACAGGTGGGCGGATTCTGGGATATCTATTCGAATGCGACCGTAACCGTGCCACCCGCTAATTCCGTCCCGCTGGGCTCTGCCCTATCTTTCTCAGTCGGTACGGGCACGGCAGTTTTCAACTGTTCCGGGAGTGACAACTTTTATTTCAATGACAGCACTCCAAACGCATTGACCTATACGCCGCCGCCGGGCATCTCATTCCGTCTCCTCGCGATCAGCTCGACCCAATGGTTCGTTGCGATTGAAGGTGTCGGAAAGAAATCTCTGGTTTCCAGTGGGTATCAAACATTGGCAAGCGGCTTGATGGTGCAATGGGGATATACCGGCGCGTCAGTAGTGGGCGGCAGCAATGTGACTTTTCCCACGACGTTTCCGCACAGTCTATTTATGATCGCGCTTGCCGCGCCGACAATCGGTGCAGCAATTATTCCCGTCATTCCCACCACGAATCAGAACACCTCCAGCTTTCCGTTTGCGCTGTTCAACCTTTCCGGGACAACCATCGCCGGCAGCGGCACGAACTATGTCGCAATGGGGAATTGAACATGGGCCAAAAGTACGCGCACCTCGACGCCGACCGCATCGTAATCGGCTTCTACGACGAGGACATTCACGGCGAGAACGTTCCCGGTGATGCCGTCGCGATCACCGACGACACGTACACGACGTTGCTCGATGGACAGAGCAACGGCAAGCGTATGAGCGTCGACGAAAGCGGCGGCGCAGTACTGCTCGATCAGCTTCCGCCGACTGATGAACAACTCGCGATATCCGTGCGGGCGCAACGTGACGTGCTGCTGCACGAGACGGACTGGATCACGACGCGTCAGAGCGAAGTAAAGCCACCACCGATCCCTGAGACGGAATATCAAGCCGTCCTCGCGTATCGTCAGGCATTGCGCGACATACCGCAGCAGGCCGGGTTCCCGCTCGACATCGACTGGCCGCAGTTGCCTCAGTCATGAAACCCGATCTCGTGCGCGTGCTGCGCTCCGCGCTGCTGTGCGTGATCGTGTTCGCCGACGTCGTGGCGATCGTCTGCGCGCCCGGCTGTACGTGCTGTGCATCGCGGGCAACGGCAACACGCTGACCGACATCGGCGGCGGCACCAGCATGGTCCCGCAGCCACGAGAGGCACGCCCGTTGCTACGGGACTACGCGGAGCCACTATCGGCAAGACCGTAGAAGCTCAGCGCGAAAAAAAGCCCGCCGCGAACGACGGGCCGATCCAACTGTCCACTCGTGGATGCGGACAAAGCAATTCTATGGCTGACCAGGGACACTGCGCCAGCCAGACGCTAGAGTTTGGCGGTTACGGATGGAGGCGGGAGCCGACGACAAGTGCGATCGGGAATCTGCCTTGCTCTGGCAGATTCTTCGCCCGGAGGTCATCATGTGCTATCAGAAACCCGTCCAGCTTTTGGAGAACCTGCTCGAAGCCACGCCGCTCGTACCGAATGATCGTGGCTTTGCTGCGATGGTCGACTTCGGCCACTTCTGCGCCTATACGGGCTGCTCTGAGGAATTGCTCGGGCCACAGCGATTCGCATGGGCCAAGCTCGCCTATATCGATGCAAAAACGACCGCCTCGGTACGGTGAGCATGATTCGTCCGATCGAAGCATCGGACCTCATGCTCGGGACGTCGAGCGACACCTCATATCGACCCGAAGCGGAAATTCGCGGCGCTCCGAAGCGGACGTTCAATTCCTCTTCGATTCCGCACAACCCGTGGACGGCGCTCAGGTGTGCGCAAGGATATTGACCAGTTTCTCGAATGGGTCGCGAACGAAGAACCGACGGACGCCCCAAGGTTCGTCAACCGGACCATATTCGATGGCAAAGCGCGCAGCCTTCATGCGCTCAAGTGCTGCGTCCACATCGTCTACTTCAATCGATAGGTCCGGTACTGGCGTGCCGGAACCTCCCTGTGCGGCGAAGCTCACCTGAATGGTCATCTCGGTCTGAGAACCATAGGTCTGGACCCACCCGTGGTCCATTAAAAGCTCGAGGCCGAGGATATCTCGATAGAACGCCCGAGCCCGATCAAGATCGAGCGCCTTGAAGTTGGCAACTACCCGTTTGACTTGCACGTTTTGGCTCCTTCCAACTTGGGACGGGGCTGCTGCGCCCCAACCGGGCGGTGGAATCGAGGGGCCTGCTCATGGCCGAACTGAGCCAGCCAGACTTCGTCTGCGGGATCAAGCCCACAGCTTTAAAAGAGGTCACTACCACTCTGCCGCTCGAAGGCTCGCTCCATGTTCAAATGTTGTCTTCGAGATGGCGCCACGAAAGGTCGACGGTTCGGTGAATCTCGATGCTGCGCCTCGCATAAACGCATCGATTTGCATAGCTGCTCTCCAGCGGCGTGCTGATCGGCGGACGCCCGCCCGTGCGATCTGTATGTCCTCACATCAGCGATGTAGTCAGAAGGGCTTGTACCATTCCTTGCATATCGAGAATCCGTCATTCCAGCCCTGCGCGTACATCGAGTCCTGCGCGAAGCGGGTCGGGTCTTTGGTCGCCTGGACGTACGGGTTGCCTGCTGCGCTCAGTCCACTACGGCATCCATCAGCGTGCCCGTCGATGTAGGCGGGCGGCTCGCCTTCCCTCTGGAACTGCGCGGTGTAGCTGTCCGGCATCGTCTGGCACGTTGTCATGAGCAGCGACGACAGCACGAGTGCAATGCGGCATCGGGCTTTCATTTTTCGCAAACCTCCGCAACTCATCAATAAGCCCACGCGATATGTCCTGGCACATAATCGAGCGGCATCGTGGGACTGGCGGCGTCGCCGTCCACTGTCTTTCCGACCCACAGCGCACGACCCGCGACCGTTTGATTCGGCCACAGTCGACAGCGAAAGAACGCCTGCGGGTCCTTCTGGTAGCCGTCCTCGTCCAGATACATGACGTCCGGGCCCGCATCATGCAGACGCACAGCCTGGATATAGTCGCAGTGCATGAAGGAACGGATTTCCTGCAGGACAGTGGGGGCGTCGACTGCGGTGCGCTCTACCGCTTCCGCAGTGCGCGTCCAGGGATCGATCGCCTACGGCAGGCGGGGAATACTCGATAGCCGTCCCGATCTTGGCGGCGTGCGGATCGGGCATCCTGACGGCTTTCATGGTCGCGCGCTTACTGCTCGCTGCTGCCGCGCCGTTTGCGAGGCACGCGGTTGTCGCGCAGCGGAAAAGTGCTCATGAAAGCGCAGACGCCTTCAATCATGACCGATTCGGGTGTTACGCCGTGCTCGTGCGCGTACTTCAGCAGGCGCGCGTTCAGTCCGGCGTCGATGTGAATGATCAGTTCGACGTCGGGTGGTGTGGCCTTAGCCATGGCGTACCCCCGTGCCTAGCGGCAGGGACGCCTCGCGATGCGTCGCGCATCGCGTAACGCTCAGTGAATCTTTAGCGGATGCTCGTCCATAAACCAGTCCGTCGCGAGCGCGAGCAACGCGGACCGGTTGAGGCCACCGCGCCGTTTGCGGTACGCGTCGAGACGTTCCAGAAAGTCCGCTGGGACCGTGATGCTGATCTTCACGCGTGGACCTTCCTCCTCTTCGAAGTGCGGATTGCCATTTTCCCGCGACTTCGAATCGTCGGCAGCTTTCTTGATGGTCATCTAAACCTCGATCTGTTGACGACTCGGAACTATACCAATGTCCCGGGTCGCTTTGAATCATAAGCGTCATGGAATACTCCATTGTGGGGATGTCGTACGCATTTCAGGCGCTATAGAGCAATAAATCCGCCTTTACGGTACTTGTTTTTTAGTTGAAAAACGGGATCAGAGGCGAGAGAGTTCCCTCTGCATTCTTGCGAGCCGGTCGACCTTGCCCCGGCCATGCTGCCGGGCTTCGCGGGCTTGCGGATCGATCGTTTGTGCATGCTCGAACGCCGCGGCAATGACCGATTGCGGCTGAGCGACGGGAGCGGCTCGCCGCGTCGACGAGGCGCCAGATGGTGCCGCCGGCACGACTGCCGGCGCAGTGGAAGCTACGGATGCGGTTCTGGATGCGCCGGCGCTCTCGCGACGGGCCTCCAGGTCGACTGGCAGCAGCAGTTGTTCGGACTTGCAGTGAAAGACCTTGCACAGCTTTTCGATTGTCGCGGAGCGCAGGGAGCTTTTTTCTTCCATCGCCTTCAGGTTGCCCGGTCGACCGCCGTACTGCTCGGCAAGCTGATTGAGCAAGAGCCCGCGATACAGACGCCACGCCAGAAGCGGTGATTTGCCCGCCAGCAGGCTGTCGAGTACGCCATCGGGGTAAGTCGTGCCCGCAGGAGCCAGCGGCGCAGCGATCGCGTGCTTCTTCGGCGCGGGGCCCGCAGGCGGATCATCAGACTTCGCCCGGAAGCGCGCAGGAGTCGCGGCCGTGCGTTTCTGCTTGGCCTCGAATGGCGAATCGTCGGTGCCGGGCTTCGGGGTGATCTGGAGAATGGGCACGTCGTAAGCCTGAGCGAACTTTTCCAGTCCTGATCCGTGGAAAGCCGCCCGGTTCGCCGGGCGGTTACCGCGCACTTCTAATTTAGCACAATTGCGCGTTTGTCAAATACTTCGTTACACGTTCTCGTGGCGTGTCTGCCGCGGGCGACCAAAGCCGAGCGCGTCCGGCCTGTTGGAGAATAGACTCTGGGCTCTACACGTAGCTGCTCGATTACATAGGATTTTTCTCGGATTGGATGATAATGGCCACAGTGAGCCGTAAATTCAACGAGGGTAAGGCGTGCGACGCTGTTATTCGCCACATCGAAGGACGTCGTAACAGAAGCCGACAAGAACTTCAATATCCTGATCAACAACCGCATGTTCCCGATACGTCGCGAGTTGAGATAACCTGTCGGATCGACAACCGTCTATACGCGTTCGAGCGTACCGGTATCGAACCGTTCGATAGTCATATTGAACTGGAAAGAAATGCACCAAAACACTTCAATCCGGTTAGAGCGTGTTAGGAACTTTGAAGTACTGGCGCGGCGTGGACAAGCATGAGCATTGCGAAGACGACAAAATGAAGCCCGGCGAGAGTTTCGGGGAGCCGTTCATAGTCACGTGCGAGACGCCGGAAACGGTTGAGCCAGCCAAAGCTGCGCTCGACCACCCACCGGCGGGGGAGCAGAACGAAACCCTTTTTCGTTTCTTCGAGTTTGATCACCTGAAGGT
>NZ_JBFPKG010000087.1:0-13005 GCF_040948665.1 Paraburkholderia sp. BR14320 | reverse complement strand
CCCATAGTGGCTGGAAAAGGCGGCAATGAGGCCAGAAGTCGGCCTCACAGTGCTTTAAAAAGGTTGATGCGCGTTGAAATTGCACAATGCGAAAGATTTAGCGACGGTGGGCGCTCAAATCGTGGAAGGTCGATTCCGGGCGGGGGTATTTCCGCATCCTGCTAAGCAGTGGTCACTTTCCGCAGAAAAACGTAGCATTGAATGTCTTATTGCGCGTTTTTGTGATGCATATCTACATGGCAGTTTGCAACATAGAGGAATGCAGGCAATGACGAAGAGCCGGCCAGTTGCTGTTCAGCATTAACCGTGAAAAAGGGAGTTTCCACACGATCTCGCCCCTCAACTGCCGATCGAGTAGCCTGCGTTGCAAAGGTGGGGATATTCGAGTGGAATAGTCGTTCTCAACTGCTGCCGCGGCACATCACAGCGGCTCATCGGCCATTCCGTTGGAGCGCGGGAATCCTCGCTGGTCAGTGCCTGATTGTCATATCCAACGGCAGGCACTACGATCACCGAAACTTGGGATCCCGCGATTCTTCTGTTGTTCCGTCGACAGTGTGCATCGCCGTTAGTGACCAAATGATAACTACATTTTTCCATCGAGCGAAAAGGGGGCAGCGCGGTCGCGTCACTGTGTCTGTCCTGGCATTCTCCTGCCTGTGGCAGGAGTCAGATCTCTTTTCGTTCCTGTATCGGACAAACCGGGGTGCGAAACCCCACGGAGCCGCACATGAACGTCACAGTCACCTCCTTGCGCCAGCCTTTGCGGCTGGCAACATCATCCGGATCCCTCCGTCAATCGATCTGCCGATCTGACTGGCTTCGATCCGTCGGCACTTTACCGGCAATCTCGCGTGGCACCCGTGTGCCTTGAGCGCATTGGTGTGTTCGGTATTTTCCGCCCCACTACTCCTTCGATTTGATCATGAACCAACTTCACTACTGCTCGTTGGCCGGCGCATTGCTAGCGCCCCTCAGTTCTACCTGCTCAGCCCAAAGCGTCACGTTATACGGTGCACTCGATGCGGGCCTCGCCTACGTCAGCAACGTGGATGGACATGCGCAATATCGCGCGACGTCGGGATTGATAGATGGCAGTTTCTGGGGGTTGCAAGGTGCCGAAGATCTGGGCGGCGGAGCCCGAGCACTTTTTCGCATGGAGCGAGGCTACTCGGTGACCTCGGGCGAAGGATTCAACGATCATCCGATGTACGTGGGACTTCAATCCGAGACCCTCGGGACGCTGACCCTCGGCCACCAATACGACCTGATTCACGACTATTTCGCGCCGTTCACGCTGACAGGGGGAACCGGCGGTACCGCGCTCGCGCATCCGTTTGACAACGACAATGCCAACAACTCCTACCTCGCCGCGAACTCCGTCAAATATGCAAGCGCCTCTCTGAACGGGTTCAGCTTCGGCGGCATGTATGCATTCTCCAACACTGCAGGCCGGTTCGCGCAGAACCGTGCATACGGCATTGCTGCGAACTACGGCAATGGCCCATTCAATGCCGGTGTCGCATGGATGCACAACAACGGACGCGGCCTCAACGAGGTCGGTGCCTACTCGCCATCGGCATTGCCCGGCAGCGGTCAGACAGTGATCGACGCCAGTGTGCAAAAGCAGGATGCGCTCGCCGCCGGCGCGAGTTATGCGCTCGGCGATGTGACTCTGGCAGGGGCGTGGTCGCGTTCGATCTACACAGGCGTTGCCGATGCGGACAGCGGCAGCGTTTTGCCGTCGATCGGGTTCAGTAACTACGAGATCAGCGCGGTCTGGCAAGCTTCGCCCGCCCTCTCGCTAGCGGGTATGTACGTGTTCTCCGACGCTTCTTCGGCGCATTGGCACCAGGGCGCGCTGCAGGCCGTCTATCAACTGTCGAAGCGTACGGACGTGTACGCGGAAACGATCTATCAGCACGCGTCATTGGGCGCGCCTACCGTGATCAACACCAACGATCCGTCAAGCAGTCAAAACCAGTTGCTCGTCGGCACGGGCATCCGGCACCGCTTCTAGGGCTGGATGATGTCGGCTTACGACGCCGCGAAGCGCGCAGCACACGACGCTACTCCGCAACCAGTTGTTCGTTTTGAGCTGAACCGGCCGCTTGCCGGATAGAACGGACGCTGCATATGCGGTCAACGACTCGGCGCGCCGCGCTGAATTCGCCCGTCAAGGCATCGACTTCCGTGTTGAACGGCCGGCCGCTGCCGATATCGAAGCGCGGCGCAAACGCCGCTGCGGTGTTCCCACTTTGCTGGCCGCTGTCGTCAAATGAATTGAAAAGATTGCGACTTACACGAAGTTGTCTCTAAATCTTTGGGCGTTGTCGCCGGTTTTGCATAGCCGGGGTGGCCGGTTACTGCTCGATGAACATGCGCCACTCCGGGAACTGCTCGAAAAAGCTCTCGCCCACATAGACATGATAGACAACGGGCGAATTCGTGCTCGACAAGGTATGGGGCGTACTGAAGGTGGAAAGCCCTAGGTCAATGCCGCTGGGGCTCGCCCATGCAGTCAAATCGTCCAGCAGGTTGCCCGCTTCGTCGCGCGATACTCGCAATTTGATCGGCTTCATCGCCAGTTCCGCAGATGCTCAAGATCGTCGGATGGATATCATAATCGAAGCGCCGGGTAAGTCATACGCGGGGCAACCGGGAGATGCCCGTGGTGCTCGATCGCGCGCTTTCCGGCATTAGCCTACCTCAGGCAGGTCCGCCGGGTCCTCATTTGATCGCGGTCCGTGCCAGCCGAACAATTCGCGGGATTGGTGCGGTGCAGCAGATGGTGTTACATTGCTAGCCTTTCCTCCTCGTGCGCCGCGTTTTGCGCTTCCCTATCGCACGCTGGTTCTGCGGGCCGTGTTCATTGCCCGTTGCGATCCTTCATCTCGTGCCTGCCCCGCAGCCGGCAACCGCTGGTTTCGCGATCGCCGGGCAAACCCCTTCAGGAGAATGTATGGCAAAGGTTGATCCGTGCAATTCAGGTCCAGATACAGCTGCATCAGCGCCGAAAGCGTCGGCCCGGCGCGCATCGAAGAGCAAGGCAACCGCAGGCCTGCTGCCGGTGGATACAGTGTCGCCGGACGAAGAGCAGCAGCGTCAGATGCGCGCACTCATTCAGCTCGGAAAGAAGCGCGGCTACCTGACTCATGCCGAAATCAACGATCACCTGCCGGACAACTTCGCGCAGACCGCTGCCATTGAAACCATTGTCAGCACCTTCAATGACATGGGCGTCGCGGTCTACGAACAGGCGCCTTCAGCGGAGGTGCTGCTTATGAACGATGCGGCGCCGGCAACCATGTTGGATGACCAGGCCGACGAGGAGGCGGAAGTGGCGCTTTACACCGTCGATTCGGAATTCGGGCGTACGACCGATCCCTTCCGCATGTATATGCGTGAAATGGGCGCGACCGGATTGTTGACTCGCGCGGGTGAGATCGAGATTGCGAAGCGAATCGAAGGCGGCCTCCAGGAAATGATCCGGACGATTGCTGCGTGCCCGGTTACCGTCTCCGCGCTCCTTCTGAGCGCGAAGCAGATTGAAGCCGGTGAACTGCGCATCGACGAACTGATTGACGGAATCAATGAGGAAACCGAATCGGTCGAACAGTCGTCGACGGATTTCGCTGAAGCGCCGCACACCGAGCAGGCCACAGCTGACGATGACGACGACGGCGATAAGCACAGCGAGATTGAAGACCGGGACACGGCGAGGGCGAACGAAGCGCGCCTGAAACAGCTCACGAGCGACAGCCTCGTTATTTTTGCCCGGGTGCGCGAGCTGTTCGAGCAGATTTCTGGTTCCCATGCTGTGCAGGGTATGGGGCGGGGAGCTGGCGCGGACCTGCGTGAAGCGATCCAGCGCGAGTTGGCGCCCATTCGCTTCACGGCGCGAACGATCGATCGGCTATGTAACGATGTGCAACAGCAGGTCGCACAGGTGCGCGCAGTCGAGCGCCATATTCTGCAAATTGCTGTTGATCGATGCGGCATGCCGCGCGAGAAGTTCGTCGAGTCGTTTCCGGGACGCGAAACTGATCTCGCGTGGACTGAAAGCACGGCGGCAGCGTCGCGCGAGTACGGCGCCGCCCTCGAACGTAGTCTGCCGGCGATTCAGGCTGAACAGCGGAAGCTTCTCGATATCGAAACGAAGGTCGGACTGCCGTTGCAGCAGTTGAAGAAGATCAACCGGCAGATGATGGCGGCGGAGTCGAAGATGCGGCAGGCAAAGCGCGAGATGATCGAGGCCAACCTGCGCCTCGTAATCTCCATTGCGAAAAAATATGTGAACCGCGGCATGCACCTCCTGGATCTCATCCAGGAAGGAAATATCGGCCTGATGAAAGCCGTCGACAAATTCGAATACCGACGCGGCTGGAAATTTTCAACTTATGCGACCTGGTGGGTGCGGCAGGCAGTCACGCGTTCGCTTGCGGATCAGGCTCGCACGATCCGGATTCCTGTTCACATGATGGAGTCGATCAACAAGCTGAACCGGATTTCCCGTGAGATCCTGCAACAAACCGGACGCGAGGCTCATCCTGCGGTGTTGGCGCAGCACATGGAATTATCGGAAGAGAAGGTTCGCGCCATGTTGAAGATTGGGAGGCAGCCCTTATCGCTTGAGACGCCAGTGGGTGACGATGCTGATGCGACACTTGGCGATATGATCGAAGATCCGACGGCGACGTCGCCCGCCGATGCGGCCGTGCAGGCGAATCTGCGCGCCGCGATCAATACGGCGCTCGACGCATTGTCGCCGCGTGAAGCGAAGGTGTTGCGGATGCGTTTCGGGATCGATACCGCATCTGACTGTACGCTTGAGGAACTGGGCAAACAGTTTGACTTGACGCGCGAACGGATCCGGCAGATCGAAAGCAAGGCGATGCGAAAACTGACGCATCCGAACCGCACCGCCAAGCTACGACCATTTCTCGACGATTAAGGCGCTGACGCGTGCATTGGAGGCTTGTGCCGTTTCGAAGGGGGGCTTGAGCAGTCAATTGTCGACCGGATAGTTGCGGTCCGATACCTCTGGGTCAGGGCGGGCCCGATGCGCGTCGGGCTCCGCGGGACAGTGGGTCATCGTCCGCTAGCGCCGACTCACAACAGGACTGCCTGCTGCAAAAGTTCCAGAGCCTCCAATTCGTCCAGCCGTCCTGTGCGCGCCTTTCCTGCCAACGTCTTGATCAATGCTTCCGCGATTGGCGCGATGCCGTGGAGATTTTCCAGGCTGGTGACCGAAGCGGGGAGTGGGACGAGGTTTTGCTGGGAGATTGCGGCGGGCTCAAGTGCCTCAGGGGTTGCCGATATGACTGTAGGCAGCTCGCCGTCATTTCCTTCAGAAGACGGACCGGCGGCCTCGGCATGCGCATCGCTTATATGATCATGCGGACCGACGACGATTGCCGTGTTCTCATCTGCGACGTCCGCTGAAGCTGGCGAGACATTTTCCGGCTCGACCGGGACGCCCGTCCGCGCGCGTCGCGTGTGCGCCTTCGGATATGCGGGTTTGCCTGGCGCACCTTTCTTCGTCGCAGGCTCGACCGACTCCTGTTGTGCAACGGATCCCCGACTGCGCGAAGCAGGGGTCAGCAAACGTAACACCGACTCGGGAATTTCCATTTCCGAGCGCGGTGTGTCCAGCCAGCCAGTCGGCAAACCAAGACGCTCCGTGAAACGGTTCGCCTCGGCATCGTCCATGCGCTTCTTGCCATATAGCCGATGGGCGGTATTGGACTTAGTCATCGACATGACGACACCGAGGCGCGCCTTGGAGCCGTTGCGACCCGTGAGAACCTGGAGGTTCTGCCGTCGAATGTTTTCAAGCGTGGCGCTGTCGTTTAACGCCAGCGGTTGCTGCCGGGGCGCTTGAGAAGAGGCTCTGGGTTTCGATGATGAGCGTTTTCCTGCCGCATGGGCGCCTGTCGGTCTGGTCAACTGGCCTCGACTCTTTTTGACGGTCACTGGCGACACGCCCGTTGCTTTTTTTGGCATTTCCGTTTCCTCGGACAGGTTGTCTGCAAGAATGGATTGTTGGCCGCCGTTCGGGGCGGAAGCCGGTATGCGCGTTTGAGACGCAACCTCGGGCTCGCTGTCTGTTTTGATAAAGTCGAGCGGTGACTTCAGACGGGCGATGGTTTCGGGCGCGAGGGCAGGATGGGGCTGGTCAAAGAAACCATGCGGCAGTCCAAGCGTGGTTTCCATATGAAAAGCGGTCTCGGGCGTGAATCTTTCACCCTTCATCAATTCAGCAACTCGCGTCATGTTCGAGTCGAGTCCGAGCGCGATATTCTCTGCACCCACCGCATCGACGAGAAACTGGAACGACCGTGTTTTGAAGATTGACGCAGTCTGAGTGGAGTCTCGAGGAGGCGCCTTCAAGTATGGTTGTCCCGGCCGGTTGGACGGAGACTTTTTCGCGTGGCGAGGTTGGCGTTGTCCGCTGTCCGAGGTCCCGCAAATCGTCCGCGGGGTTGACCCATAAAATGTGGCTCCGTGCGATCGTTGATGTTTTGGCTGGTGAATTATAGACGAGAGGCAATGTTCGCATCGGATGCCAGCCTGCCCATATAGGGACGGTATACGAGCCGGAAGCGAGCTTCGGGACCGCAACGATGAGCATGGGTGGGTTCAACGAATCTACCTTGGCCTTGGCCGCGCATCGATCTGCAATGCGAAAACGATCGCAATCGGGCACCCATCTATGCCGCCAAGGCGCGATGTTCAGATATCAGCGCGCGCTGTGTCTGTATCAGACGCCGGAGAATTCGCGCATCGGACTGTCTGCGTTGCAGCAGGACATGCCGACGCAGCATTGCTGCCCAGCATAGTTCGACGGCATCCCGACGCGCGGCAATGACATTGCGTACAGCATCTGGGTGTCGTCGGCGGCTGCCTCGTCGACTGATAGAGCGTAGTCGACAAGAAGCTCGCCGCCGGTTCGATAGGGACGCGAGCGTGAATGAACACCCGGTCGCCCGTTTCGATGGCGTCGCTGCTGCAAAGACGGGCTCCGGTCTCGAACCTTGGTGAGTGGGTATTTTCAGGGATTTCGGAAATATTCCGGGGTTTCCATCCAACACCCGATCCAACAGTCGCCCCGGAAGCGCGAGATAGTGAAAAAAGTCCGACAGCTAGCGCAAAACAAGGGCGCCGGCATCACCGGGCGGCGTCTATGATTTCTGCCTCGATGTATGGCGTGAGAGGAAAGGCCAAGTGCTTGGGCGTCGGACAGATCTGGCGGCTACTTACCCCCAACCGCCGTCCGAACTCGTGTCACCACGATGGCTACTTTCGCATGAGGGGCGGTCATCCGTCCGCCGAGCTGTCCTCAAGCGCCTAGCGATAAACAGGCTAACCTGAAATCGAAAGCGAACTCGGGATACAGACGCTGAAACTCGTCCCGTGCCCGGTTGATTTAACATCTATGGTTCTCGGATGGGCCTTGGCAATGCAGCGGCAGTGTAGAGGCCAAGGCCCATGCCTGTCGCAGTCCCCGCTAGATTGTGAAGGATCGCTCGTGTCATCGGATCAAACAGCGTAGGCAGCGCTCTTTCCGGTATCTGGTTAACGCGGATGAAAACGGTTGGTGCTGGTCGCGCTCTGCCACGCGGCGGATCGCGACCAGCGATCGCCTAGGCGCACGCGACGCCTCCGAACGGAGGAAACCCGGATCGCGATTTGTCGCTGCTGGCCAGGCGCCGATCCAACGCCGCAGCCACGACCTGCACATTCGGCTCGGCGATCATCTCGAAGTGGTCGCAAGACACATCGACGACATCCAGCCCGCCGCGAGCGACGTGCTGCCACAGCGTCAACTGATTGTTACGGTACGACAGGGTGGACGTCGCGTGCACATAGACGATCGGTCCAGCGTGATAGGGCCTTGGCCGATACGTCGTCATCGCTACCCGCAACGTCTCGCGCACCGTCCGTAGTGCCGGCGGCATCATCGCGTTGTGGCTATTTGGGCGGTGTGCCATGCGTCCATTGCGCATGCGCAAATAATCTACGACATTCGCGAGTCTGTCCTTCACGTAGTGCGTAAGTTGCGCCTTGGGGACGGCGCGCAGCCTGCGCCAGTGCCAGCCGAGGAAGTCACGGTTGTGCCGCAGCCAGGCCCGCCACGGGAGGCAACGCTCGTGCGCATAGGTATCGATCAGGCACAGCAATTCCATTTGCTCGCCGGCGCGGCTTAGCTGTTGCGCAATCTCGACCGCAATCAATCCGCCGAACGAGTAGCCCGCCACCGCGTAGGGTCCCGTCGGCTGCACGCTGCGCATCTGTCCGATGTAGCTGGCCGCGATTTCGTGAACGCGCCGTTGTGCCGGCTGCTCGCCGTCGAGGCCTCGTGCCTGCAGCCCGAACATCGGGCGCGGCGTCTGCATCGCCGCGATGAGCGCCGAGCATTCCATGACGGTGCCGCTCACCCCGTGTACCAGGAAGAGCGGTGTACCCGTGCCTGCTCGTATCGGTACGACCGTCGGCGAAGATTGCGGCACTCCGGGCTCGTCGATTGCCGCGGCGAGGCGCGCAATGGTCGGTGCGATGAATAGTGTCGCGAGCGGCAGCGTGCGCCCCGTCGACTCATTCACACTGGCAAGTAATCTCGCCGCCAGCAACGAATTGCCACCTAGTTGGAAGAAGTTGTCGTCGCGACCGATCGGAGCTATGTCGAACAGTCTTTCCCAATGCGACTGCAAGTGCCGTTCGAGATCCTCCCGGGACCGGCCCACCGGCGCCAGTTCGCGCGTTGCCGAGTTCAGCGCCGGGTGACGCCGAATCGCGTCCAGACACTCGGGATTGCGCAGCGCCGCCGTGTTGCGCACCGGCAGGCCGCTGATCGCGTTGCGTGCGGCCGCTTCCGACGGCTTGCCATTGTGCGTAACCGGCAACGCATCGACGGCGATGATGCGGTCGGGCACGTGCGCCGGAGATGTGCGACGTGCAAGGTCGCGGCGCACACGGGCGGCCAGCGCTGCGTTCAGCTGGAAGCCTTCGCGCAGCACGAGCATCAACACCGTACGCTGATCCGTTGGGGCTGCGTTCGAAGAGCCAACCGTCATATTGCGCAACGACTGCTGAACGACCATCGCGTCGCGGATTTCCTCGATGTCATCCAGTACGCGATAGATCTCGACCGGCCCGACGTTGACGCCGCGCACGTTCAGGACGCCATCGGTGCGGCCATGCAGTCTCGCAGTGCCTTGCGGCGAAAACTCGATCAGATCGCCGTGAGTCCAGACGCCCGGATTGCTCGCGAAATAGGCGGCGTGAAAGACGGTGCCGTCCGTGTCGCCGAAGAAGCCGAGTGGACGTGACGGAAACGGGTTCGCGCACACCAGTTCGCCGATCCCGTCGACGGACTCGCCCTGCGAGCGGGCCTGAATGTCAAGCGCGAGACTCTTGCATTGGGCTTCGCCTGCGTAGACCGGCAGGTTGGGATTGCCTAGCACAAAGCAGCCGATGATGTCCGTGCCGCCCGAAATCGACTGCAAAGGCAGCGGCTTCACGTGATCACGCACCCAGGTGAACTGTGGGTCGAACAGCACTGCGGCCGTCGACATCATCGCGCGCAGGGCGCTTAGATTGAACTGCCGCCCTGGCATCAGCCCAGCGTCTTCGCTCATCTTCAGATAAGCGGGACTTGTGCCGAACACCGTGGCGCGCTCGTCGGCAACAAGGCGCCATAGCGTATCGACCGTCGAGATCGGGCCATCATAGGTGACGATTTCGACGCCGGACGCAAGCGCCGACAACTGCCAGTTCCACATCATCCATGCGCAGGTGGTATGGAAGTACATCCGGTCGCCGGCCCGCAGATCGCTATGCAGCCGATGCTCCTTCAGGTGTTCCAGCAAAGTGCCGCCCGCACCGTGCACGATGCACTTGGGCTTCCCGGTGGTGCCCGACGAGAACATGACAAAAAGCGGGTGGTTAAACGGGAAGCGCCGCCATTCGAACGATGCGGCGTCACTGTGCTCGACCAGTTCATCGAGCGAATAGATTCGTTGCTTGACCGCATCTGGTAGGGCGCCATCGTCGAGACGGACAATACATTCCAGCGACGGCAAAGCAGCCGCCAGCTCGCCGATCTTGGTCGCGACCGGTACGCCCGTGTCGAAAGTCTGCGCCGCTGCGTGCGCGAACAGCAGGCGCGGCGAGAGCGGTGTGAAGCGATCGAGGAGCGTCTCGACACCCATCTCCGGTGCGGCCGTCGACAGCGTTGCACCGAGCGCGGTGACCGCCAGCGCAGTGACGACCGCTTCAGCGTCGTTGCGCATCACACACACTACGCGATCCCCCTGGCGCAGTCCCAATTCCGTGAGTGCATGCGCGAGACGCGATACGCGATCGCGCAGCTCACCGCGAGTCAGATGCACTCGCCGGCCATCGGCGTGACAGGCTGTCAGCGCAGGTGCCTCGGCCCTTGCTACCGACAAGCTCAAGAGGTTGTCGGCGTAATTCAGTTCGAGTTCCGGGAAGAACTGTGCGTGCTCGCATTCGTCGCCGACGCACACGGGTTCGAGACTGCCGGACCAGTCAAGACCTTCAGACCATTGCACGAAGACTTGCCAGAACGTTCGATATGCCCGTACCGAGAAATCGTGCAGCGTTTCGTAGCTGTCGAAGATCTGGCCCGTGTGCGCCTGCAAGGCTGCGGTGAACGCGGTCATTTGAGAAGTGGCGGCGCACTCGGGGGTATTGGTGAAAATGGGGGCGCGTTCCGGGATTGCACCGGGGTTAGGCGACGCACAGGGCAATTGCAGGCGATCCATATTTCCTCCATGCAAATGCAGAAAGAGACGGATTTAAGATGCCCGTTTATAGTCAAATTAATGCTATTGAGCCGCCTTCTTTTTCTATTTGCGAAAACGTACTTTTAGAAGCGTTTATTGGGCACCTGAACCTTGATGAAAGCACTGTAACCTGGCACGCCGGAGAACGATGCTAAAAGGTAAATTTTCCAACGCTTTTCGCATACGTGTTGCTTCAGATCAATCTTCCCGTACGCTCTCAAACGGGCAAGCACGCGGGAAAATGCGCCGGCCATCTGAACCCAATTGATCCCTTTAGAATGTGTTATGAACTTTCGGCCAGACCTGGTACCCTGGCGGAATGAAAGAGCGCAGACCTTACCCAACGGATGTATCGGATGAAGAGTGGTACTTTGCCGCTCCGTACCTGACATTGATGAACCAGGAGGCGCCTCAGCGTCGCTACGAATTGCGCGAGATGTTCAACGCCTTGCGCTGGATTGTCCGCGCGGGCGCACCGTAGCGTCTGCTGCCCAATGACTTCCCGCCGTGGGAGGCGGTCTACCAGCAGACGCAGCGCTGGATTCAGGCAAGCTGTTTCGAGGCCATGGTCAATGATCTGCGTTCGATTATCCGGGTGGCGCAGGATCGCGGGGGGCAGCCCAGTGCAGTCATCCTGGATGGCCGCACGCTGCAGTCGACGTGCGAGAGCGGTCCACGCGCGGGTTACGACGGGTACAAGCGCAAGAAAGGCAGCAAGGTGCACATGGCGGTGGATACATTGGGACAACTGCTTGCGGTGCATGTGACGCCGGCCAACGAACAGGAGCGTGCACAGGTCGGAGAACAGGCGAGGCAGGTCCAGCAGGTCACGGGGCACACCGTGAGAATCGCGTTCGCTGACCAGGGCTACACCGGCGAAGAGCCTGCACAGGCCGCGCGCGATGAAGGCATCGAGCTTCACGTAGTCAGGTTGCCGGAGGCAAAAAAAGGCTTTGTACTGTTGCCGCGTCGTTGGGTGGTGGAGCGCACTTTCGGCTGGCTCAACCGCTTCCGGCGACTGGCCAGAGACTACGAGCGATTGCCCGAAACCTTGGCTGGTCTGCATTTCGTCGTGTTCTCCGTCCTTATGCTCGTCCACTTTGCAGCCCTTAACAAAAGTGCATAACACCTTCTAGCATGGAGGCCCGGATGCAGCGGCTCATAGAAGGTGACGATCACAGGGAGGTGGCGAGGCCAATCCAAAGGCGTCTCAATTGCCCAAAGATAGCCCTGTATGACCATCCCCCCGATTGGGACGCGGTGTAAGCGGGTGTCAACGGGAGATGAAGTGGTGACACAACTGGCTCAAGCACGCGACGAGTCTTGTCCAATTCAATTTTCGGCGCTTGCGCCGCTTCCAGTACGCGAGGTCGAGCGTACTCGCCAAATCTGTCAGCAAACGAATCTGTATTATCCACCGACGAGATCCTCGGATTAACCTAAAAACCGCAGGTAAAAATTCGTTATCCATCACCTTGCGTTTTCCCGGACGGAACGGGTCTAAACTTTGACTTAATGAAACAATGGATGCATCCAATGCGTCGTTGCAGTGAGGACCGGTTATGATCGCGTTGGAATAATCTTTGAACGGTTGCTATTATATTAGGTCGTTACGTTATTGACTTTGGCCTGACCCACGAAGAGTTCCTGAGGTGTTAGTGATATCAAAGTCAACTACATGTTCGCGCAGACTCGGCAGGGTGGAGCTTGCCAGAGTGACGAAGAGCGCGGGCTTTCACCAAGGCCAAGGAGGAATTTAGCCAGCTACCTCAAGGACTAAATTAACTGCCGCTGTGCCCGATTCACAACTGAATGCGAGACGCCAGTGTTCTGAAGCGAGCAATTAGGGCCGCTGCGGGCATGGCTTTGCCATAGAGGTAGCCCTGCAAGTAGTCGATGCCCATGTCCTTCAAAGCGTGCGCCACCGAGGCGGTCTCAACGCCTTCAGCAACCAGACGAAGGTTGAGTGTCTTGGCCGCTCCGGCCAACGTTTTGACCACGACTCGCGAAGTCTGGTCGACCTCAAGTCTGGTCGACCTCAATTGCCTGGACGAACGAACGGTTGAGCCGCCCCGGGTTTTCCGGAGACCGTTTTGCTTGCGTCATGCCACAGTGACAGACTCAGCGAGATTTGCATAGTAAGCGGCTTCTGCCTCGGCAGGTGGAATGTTGCCGATGGGGCCGAAGAGCCGAC
>NZ_JBFPKG010000086.1:0-14365 GCF_040948665.1 Paraburkholderia sp. BR14320 | reverse complement strand
CCGAACAGGACCGTGAAACGACTCCACGCCGATGATAGTGCGGATTGCCCGTGTGAAAGTAGGTAATCGTCAGGCTCCCCCACAAGCCAGAAACCCCACCCCCAGCGGTGGGGTTTTTGCGTTTACGGAAAGCTAACAGCCAATCACTATATAAGTGAGAGCTTTGCGATCGGAACGGTCAAGCAGGTCTTGACAAAACGATGTTGTTCCCCCATAATCGTTAGTTCTCTGCGGAGGGGTGCCCGAGTGGCTAAAGGGGGCAGACTGTAAATCTGTTGGCTTACGCCTACGTTGGTTCGAATCCAACCTCCTCCACCAGAATGCAAGTTGTAGCAGTTGTTGGGAATCCATGGCCTTGCGGGTGTAGCTCAATGGTAGAGCAGAAGCCTTCCAAGCTTACGACGAGGGTTCGATTCCCTTCACCCGCTCCAGCAACACAGATGTAACGCCCATGTGGCTCAGTGGTAGAGCACTCCCTTGGTAAGGGAGAGGTCGGCAGTTCGATCCTGCCCATGGGCACCAGAAGTACTCGGTGATTGTTTGCGCCCGGCGCAACGTACGGAAAATCCTCTTAGGAGTCGAAAATGGCCAAGGGTAAGTTTGAGCGGACCAAGCCGCACGTGAACGTGGGCACGATCGGTCACGTTGACCACGGCAAGACCACGCTGACGGCAGCGATCACGACGGTTCTGACGCAGAAGTTTGGCGGCGAGGCGAAGGCCTACGACCAGATCGACGCGGCGCCGGAAGAAAAGGCGCGTGGCATTACCATCAATACCGCGCACGTCGAGTACGAAACGGCTAACCGCCACTACGCACACGTCGACTGCCCGGGCCACGCTGACTACGTGAAGAACATGATCACGGGCGCGGCACAGATGGACGGCGCGATCCTGGTGTGCTCGGCTGCTGACGGCCCGATGCCGCAAACGCGTGAGCACATCCTGCTGGCGCGTCAGGTTGGCGTTCCGTACATCATCGTGTTCCTGAACAAGTGCGACATGGTGGACGACGCCGAGCTGCTGGAGCTCGTCGAGATGGAAGTGCGCGAACTTCTGTCGAAGTACGACTTCCCGGGCGACGACACGCCGATCATCAAGGGTTCGGCCAAGCTGGCGCTGGAAGGCGACAAGGGCGAGCTGGGCGAAGTGGCGATCATGAACCTGGCCGACGCGCTGGACACGTACATCCCGACGCCGGAGCGCGCGGTTGACGGTTCGTTCCTGATGCCGGTGGAAGACGTGTTCTCGATCTCGGGTCGTGGCACGGTGGTGACGGGCCGCGTCGAGCGTGGCGTGATCAAGGTCGGCGAGGAAATCGAGATCGTCGGTATCCGGGCAACGGCCAAGACGACCTGCACGGGCGTGGAAATGTTCCGCAAGCTGCTCGACCAGGGTCAGGCCGGCGACAACGTTGGTATCCTGCTGCGCGGCACGAAGCGTGAAGACGTGGAGCGTGGTCAGGTTCTGGCCAAGCCGGGTTCGATCAACCCGCACACCCACTTCACGGCTGAAGTGTACGTGCTCAGCAAGGACGAAGGCGGCCGTCACACGCCGTTCTTCAACAACTACCGTCCGCAGTTCTACTTCCGTACGACCGACGTGACGGGCTCGATTGAGCTGCCGAAGGACAAGGAAATGGTGATGCCGGGCGACAACGTGTCGATCACGGTGAAGCTGATCAACCCGATCGCGATGGAAGAAGGTCTCCGCTTCGCAATCCGCGAAGGTGGCCGTACGGTCGGCGCTGGTGTCGTCGCAAAGATCATCGAGTAACGCCAGACAGTTCTCGATAATCGGCTGTATCGGGGTTGGCGGTGTCGTCAACCCCACATGGTTTAGGGGTATAGCTCAACTGGCAGAGCGTCGGTCTCCAAAACCGAAGGTTGGGGGTTCGATTCCCTCTGCCCCTGCCAACTATCGCGTCGTAGTGGCGCTCGTTAAGGTGTTATGGCGAATCCTTCCGTCGAAACTGTGAATACATCCGTCGACAAGATGATGTTGATCGCCGGTGTGTTGCTGGTCTTGGCCGGGTTCGTGGGGTTCTTCTGGCTTAGTGGCCAGGAATGGTACATCCGCGGAGCCGCCTTGGCTGTTGGTGCGATCGCGGGTGTCGCAGTCGGGCTTCTCTCAGCGCCGGGCAAGGGTTTCATCGCTTTCGCCAGAGACTCGTACAAAGAAGTCCGTAAGGTCGTTTGGCCGACTCGCAAAGAAGCCACCCAAACGACGCTTGTAGTGTTCGGCTTCGTAGTCGTGATGGCCATCTTCCTCTGGATTTGTGATAAATCCATTGAGTGGGCGATTTTCTCGGCGATTCTGGGTTGGAAATGATATGAGTGATACTCCGGCATCCCCGAGCGGCAAACGTTGGTACGTGGTGCACGCATACTCAGGTATGGAGAAGAGTGTGCAGCGAGCGCTCCAAGAGCGCATTGAGCGGGCTGGCATGCAGGATCAGTTTGGCCAGATCCTCGTTCCCACAGAAGAAGTTGTTGAGGTAAAGGGCGGTCACAAATCAGTGACGGAACGCCGTTTCTTCCCCGGCTACGTTCTAGTCGAGATGGAAATGACGGATGAAACGTGGCACCTGGTGAAGAACACGGCCAAGGTGACCGGTTTTGTAGGGGGGGCGCGCAACCGCCCTAGTCCGATTTCCCCGCGGGAAGTCGAAAAAATCATGTCGCAAATGCAGGAGGGCGTGGAGAAGCCACGTCCGAAGACCCTGTTCGAAGTGGGCGAGATGGTGCGGGTAAAAGAAGGCCCGTTCACAGATTTCAACGGCAGCGTCGAAGAAGTGAACTACGAAAAGTCGCGAGTCCGTGTTTCCGTTACGATCTTCGGCCGGGCAACGCCGGTCGAGTTGGAATTCGGTCAGGTCGAAAAGTTGTAGTCCTAGTTTTACGGAACGCACCGCTGGGTGCGTTCCGTATTTCGCGCTTACGGTCCGCGTAATGGCCGTTGAGGAGCGTAATTAGCCAAGCGTCGGCGAACACGCGCTACTACTCACTGAGCGTCCGCACGTAGGTCGGCGTTCCAAAGAGGTTCTCGAAATGGCAAAGAAAATTATCGGCTTTATTAAGCTGCAGATTCCTGCAGGTAAAGCCAACCCGTCGCCGCCGGTTGGTCCGGCACTGGGTCAGCGCGGCCTAAACATCATGGAGTTCTGCAAGGCGTTCAACGCGCAGACTCAAGCAATGGAGCCGGGTCTGCCGATTCCTGTTGTGATCACGGCATTCGCAGACAAGAGCTTCACATTCGTTCTGAAGACGCCGCCGGCAACGGTTTTGATCAAGAAGGCAGCGAAGCTCGACAAGGGTTCAAGCAAGCCGCATACCGACAAGGTCGGCAAGATCACCCGCGCTCAAGCCGAAGATATCGCCAAGACCAAGATGCCCGATCTGACGGCTGCTGATTTGGACGCAGCGGTTCGTACGATCGCTGGTAGCGCCCGCTCGATGGGCATCACCGTGGAGGGCGTGTAAATGGCTAAGCTTTCGAAGCGTCTGCAAGCATTTGCAGCCAAAGTGGATCGTCAGAAGCTGTATCCGATCGAGGATGCTTTGTCGCTCGTGAAGGAATGTGCAAGCGCGAAGTTCGACGAGTCGATCGACGTCGCCGTGCAACTCGGCATCGACGCAAAGAAATCGGATCAAGTGGTTCGTGGCTCGGTCGTGCTGCCGGCTGGTACTGGTAAGTCGGTCCGTGTCGCTGTGTTCGCGCAGGGCGACAAGGCTGAGCAGGCTCGTGCGGCTGGTGCTGACGTCGTCGGTATGGAAGACCTCGCTGAACAGGTCAAGGCCGGCAACCTGAACTTCGACATCGTGATCGCTTCGCCGGACACGATGCGTATTGTCGGTACGCTCGGTCAGATCCTCGGCCCGCGCGGTCTGATGCCGAACCCGAAGGTCGGCACGGTCACGCCGGACGTCGCGACCGCGGTCAAGAACGCCAAGGCGGGTCAGGTGCAATTCCGTGTCGACAAGGCCGGTATCATCCACGCAACGATCGGCCGTGCTTCGTTCGAACCGGCAGCTCTGCGCAACAACCTGAACGCGCTGATCGAAGCGCTGCAAAAGGCGAAGCCGGCAACGAGCAAGGGTGTGTACCTCCGCAAGGTCGCTCTGTCGAGCACGATGGGTGTTGGCGTTCGCGTCGACCAAACGTCGATCGCTGCACAGTAATGAATTTGGCCGCTCCGGTGCGAATCGGAGCGGTTTTTATGGGCTTTGGGCGGTTGCGAGGTGGCAGTCTGCACTGCGCAACCGGTTGTCAAAGACCGTTGGCGGGCACGCAGCAGGTAGGCGGGTCCTTAATGTAAAGCCAACGCAGATGGCGAACCCGAAAAGGTTTTGTAGTGATGAAGCCGTCGGATGTCCGTGGGAATGCGGGCTTCGGACGGTCGAAATACTCCTGACTGGTCGGACGCCGTTATTGAATGCGGTACACATGGCGCACGCTGCGTGTATCGAATCTGGAGGTTAACCGTGCCACTCAACAAAGAAAGCAAGCAGGCCGTCGTCGCTGAGGTTGCCGCGCAAGTCGCGAAAGCTCAGACCGTGGTTCTGGCTGAGTATCGTGGAATCGCGGTTGGCGATCTGACCAAGCTGCGCGCGAAAGCGCGTGAGCAACAGGTTTACCTTCGCGTGTTGAAGAACACGCTGGCGCGTCGCGCCGTTGAGGGTACCCCGTTTGCTCCGCTGGCAGAGCAGATGACTGGCCCCCTGATCTACGGCATCTCGGAAGATGCAATTGCTGCTGCTAAGGTCGTCAATGACTTCAGCAAGAGCAATGACAAGTTGGTCATCAAGGCTGGTTCCTACGAAGGCAAGGTGATGGACAAGGCGGGCGTGCAAGCGCTGGCAAACATCCCGAGCCGCGAAGAACTGCTCTCCAAGCTGTTGTTCGTTATGCAGGCACCTGTTTCTGGCTTTGCGCGCGCTCTGGCCGCGCTTGCAGAAAAGAAACAAGGCGAAGAAACCGCTGCGTAATGCACTTCAGTCGAGCGTAATTGATCGCTGGCTGTATCCGAATTCAATTTAGGAGTATTTCAAATGGCAATCGCAAAAGAAGACATCCTCGAAGCCGTAGGCTCGATGTCGGTTCTGGAACTGAACGAGCTGGTCAAGGCGTTCGAAGAAAAGTTTGGCGTGTCGGCAGCTGCTGTTGCAGTGGCAGGCCCGGCAGGTGCAGCCGGCGGCGCAGCTGCTGCTGAAGAGCAGACCGAATTCACGGTCATCCTGGCTGAGACCGGTGCAAACAAGGTTTCGGTCATTAAGGCTGTTCGCGAACTGACGGGTCTCGGCCTGAAGGAAGCGAAGGATCTGGTCGACGGCGCACCGAAGCCCGTTAAGGAAGCGGTGCCCAAGGCTGCTGCTGAAGAAGCCAAGAAGAAGCTGGAAGAAGCCGGCGCGAAGGTTGAAATCAAGTAAGCTTCAGCGCGCTGTGCGAAGGCTGGCGGTTTTCCACCGCCGGCCTTTTTGTGCTTTGTGGAGGACGCGTTTTTGCAGGTGTATGCCAGCAGGAATGTGATTTCCAGAAGCCAAAGAGAAACGCCCTCGGTAATATTGACCGGCGTTTCTCTTTGTCTTCTGAAGCGACTGCAGAAGGCAAGTTTGGTCGGGTAGCGGGCAACACAGGCATCCGCTGCCGTCAGCCAGCGGTTGGTAGCGGCCAACCACCAAGCTTCTAGGCTCGTTCAAGCCATCGGACGGCCATCGGGTCTCAGTCGGTGAACACTCGGGTTGTCTCATCAAGGTATCCTGCCTCGACAACTATGCCCGCCGTGATTCGGAGATCGTATGCAATATTCCTTCACCGAGAAGAAGCGTATTCGCAAGAGTTTTGCGAAGCGCCCCATCGTTCACCAAGTACCTTTCCTGCTGGCTACCCAGCTTGAATCATTCAGCACGTTTCTGCAAGCAGATACGTCGTCTACTCAACGCAAGCCGGTAGGCCTGCAGGCCGCGTTCACTTCCGTTTTCCCGATCGTTTCGCACAACGGTTTCGCGCGTCTCGAGTTCGTCAGCTACATGCTGTCTCCGCCGGCATTCAACATCAAGGAATGCCAGCAGCGCGGTCTGACGTACTGCTCGGCGCTGCGCGCCAAGGTGCGTCTGGTGCTGCTCGACAAGGAATCGCCGAGCAAGCCGGTCGTCAAGGAAGTGAAGGAACAGGAAGTATACATGGGCGAAATTCCGCTCATGACACCGACCGGTTCGTTCGTCATCAACGGCACGGAACGTGTGATCGTTTCGCAGCTGCACCGTTCGCCGGGTGTGTTCTTCGAACACGACAAGGGCAAGACGCACAGCTCGGGCAAGCTGCTGTTTTCGGCACGTATCATTCCTTACCGTGGCTCGTGGCTCGACTTCGAGTTCGACCCGAAGGACGTGCTGTACTTCCGCGTCGACCGCCGCCGCAAGATGCCGGTCACGATCCTGTTGAAGGCAATCGGCCTGACGCCGGAACAGATCCTCGCAAACTTCTTCGTGTTCGACAATTTCACGCTGATGCCGGAAGGCGCGCAGATGGAATTCGTGCCGGAGCGTCTGCGCGGTGAAGTCGCGCGCTTCGATATCACGGACCGCGACGGCAACGTGATCGTCCAGAAGGACAAGCGGATCAACGCCAAGCATATTCGCGACCTCGACAACGCGAAGACCAAGTTGATCTCGGTACCGGAAGACTATCTGCTCGGCCGCGTGCTCGCGAAGAACGTGATCGACGGCGATACGGGTGAAGTCATCGCGAACGCGAACGACGAAATCACGGAATCCGTGCTCGAGAAGCTGCGCGAAGCGAAGATCAAGGACATCCAGACGCTCTATACGAACGATCTGGACCAGGGTCCGTACATCTCGTCGACGCTGCGTATCGACGAAACGGCCGACAAGATGGCCGCGCGCATCGCAATCTACCGCATGATGCGCCCGGGCGAGCCGCCGACCGAAGAAGCGGTCGAGGCGTTGTTCAACCGCCTGTTCTACAGCGAAGAAGCGTACGACCTGTCGAAGGTGGGTCGTATGAAGTTCAACCGCCGCGTCGGCCGTGACGAAATCGTCGGCCCGATGACGCTGCAGGACGACGACATCCTCGCGACGATCAAGATCCTCGTCGAACTGCGCAACGGCAAGGGCGAAGTGGACGACATCGACCACCTCGGTAACCGTCGTGTGCGTTGCGTCGGCGAACTCGCGGAGAACCAGTTCCGTGCGGGCCTCGTGCGTGTCGAACGTGCTGTGAAGGAACGCCTCGGCCAGGCCGAAAGCGAAAACCTGATGCCGCACGACCTGATCAACTCGAAGCCGATTTCGTCGGCGATTCGCGAGTTCTTCGGTTCGTCGCAGCTGTCTCAGTTCATGGACCAGACCAACCCGCTGTCGGAAATCACGCACAAGCGTCGTGTTTCCGCACTTGGCCCGGGCGGTCTGACGCGTGAGCGCGCCGGCTTCGAAGTCCGCGACGTGCATCCGACCCACTACGGCCGTGTGTGCCCGATTGAAACGCCGGAAGGACCGAACATCGGTCTGATCAACTCGCTCGCTCTGTACGCGCACCTGAACGAATACGGCTTCCTCGAAACGCCGTATCGTAAGGTTGCCGACGGCAAGGTGACCGACCAGATCGATTACCTGTCGGCGATCGAAGAAGGCCGTTACGTGATCGCTCAGGCGAACGCGGCGGTGGCCGACGACGGCACGCTGACCGACGAACTCGTGTCGTCGCGTGAAGCGGGCGAAACGCTGATGGTCACGCCGGACCGCATCCAGTACATGGACGTGGCGCCGTCGCAGATCGTGTCGGTCGCAGCTTCGCTGATCCCGTTCCTCGAGCACGACGACGCGAACCGCGCATTGATGGGCTCGAACATGCAGCGCCAAGCTGTGCCGTGTCTGCGTCCGGAAAAGCCGGTCGTCGGTACGGGCATCGAGCGCACCGTGGCGGTCGACTCGGGCACGACGGTTCAGGCACTGCGTGGCGGAGTGGTCGATTACGTCGACGCGGGCCGTATCGTGATTCGCGTGAATGACGACGAAGCGGTCGCAGGTGAAGTCGGTGTCGACATTTACAACCTGATCAAGTACACGCGTTCGAACCAGAACACGAACATCAACCAGCGTCCGATCGTGAAGATGGGCGACAAGGTTGCGCGCGGTGACGTGCTGGCTGACGGCGCATCGACCGATCTGGGCGAGCTCGCGCTCGGCCAGAACATGTTGATCGCGTTCATGCCGTGGAACGGCTACAACTTCGAAGACTCGATCCTGATCTCGGAGAAGGTGGTTGCGGACGACCGTTACACGTCGATCCACATCGAAGAACTGAACGTCGTTGCTCGCGACACGAAGCTCGGACCGGAAGAAATCACGCGCGACATCTCGAACCTCGCGGAAGTGCAGCTTGGCCGTCTCGACGAGTCGGGCATCGTTTACATCGGCGCGGAAGTCGAAGCGGGCGACGTGCTGGTCGGCAAGGTCACGCCGAAGGGCGAAACCCAGCTGACTCCGGAAGAGAAGCTGCTGCGCGCGATCTTCGGTGAGAAGGCGTCTGACGTGAAGGACACGTCGCTGCGTGTGCCGTCGGGCATGAGCGGTACCGTGATCGACGTTCAGGTGTTCACGCGTGAAGGCATCCAGCGCGACAAGCGCGCCCAACAGATCATCGACGATGAACTGAAGCGCTATCGTCTCGACCTGAACGACCAGCTGCGTATCGTGGAAGGCGATGCGTTCCAGCGTCTCGCGCGTATGCTCGAAGGCAAGGTCGCGAACGGCGGTCCGAAGAAGCTCGCGAAAGGCACGAAGATCGAGCGCGCTTACCTTGAAGATCTGGACCACTACCACTGGTTCGACATCCGCCTCGCGGATGAAGAAGCAGCAGCCCAGCTCGAGGCGATCAAGAACTCGATCGAAGAGAAGCGTCACCAGTTCGATCTCGCGTTCGAAGAGAAGCGCAAGAAGCTGACCCAGGGCGACGAACTGCCGCCGGGCGTGCTGAAGATGGTGAAGGTGTATCTGGCGGTGAAACGCCGTCTGCAGCCCGGCGACAAGATGGCAGGCCGTCACGGTAACAAGGGTGTCGTGTCGAAGATCGTGCCGATCGAAGACATGCCGTACATGGCCGACGGCCGTCCGGCTGACGTCGTTCTGAACCCGCTCGGCGTGCCGTCGCGGATGAACGTGGGTCAGGTTCTCGAAGTGCATCTGGGTTGGGCCGCGAAGGGTCTCGGCTGGCGTATCGGCGAAATGCTCCAGCGTCAGGCGAAGATCGCAGAACTGCGCGAATTCCTGATCAAGATCTACAACGAATCAGGCCGTGCCGAAGAGCTGGATAGCTTCAGCGACGACGAAATCCTCGAACTGGCGAAGAACCTGCGCGAAGGCGTGCCGTTCGCAACGCCGGTGTTCGACGGTGCGACGGAAGAAGAAATGTCGCGCGCGCTGGATCTGGCGTTCCCGGACGACATCGCTGAAAACCTCGGCATGACGCCGTCGAAGAACCAGGTGCGTCTGTTCGACGGCCGCACGGGCGAGATGTTCGAACGTACGGTGACGGTCGGCTACATGCACTACCTGAAGCTGCACCACCTGGTCGACGACAAGATGCACGCGCGTTCCACGGGTCCATACTCGCTCGTGACGCAGCAGCCGTTGGGCGGTAAGGCGCAGTTCGGTGGCCAGCGTTTCGGTGAGATGGAAGTGTGGGCGCTCGAGGCGTACGGCGCATCGTACGTGCTGCAGGAAATGCTGACGGTGAAGTCGGACGACGTGACCGGCCGGACCAAGGTTTACGAGAACCTGGTGAAGGGCGATCACGTGATCGATGCCGGCATGCCTGAGTCGTTCAACGTGTTGGTGAAGGAAATCCGGTCGCTGGGTATCGACATCGACCTGGACCGGAACTAATCGGACTACTGGAGAGAAGCGATGAAAGCTTTGCTCGATCTATTCAAGCAAGTCCAACAACCTGAAGTTTTTGACGCGATCAAGATCGGTCTGGCCTCGCCTGACAAGATCCGTTCGTGGTCGTTCGGTGAAGTCAAAAAGCCGGAAACCATCAACTACCGCACGTTCAAGCCGGAGCGCGATGGTCTGTTCTGCGCGAAGATCTTCGGTCCGATCAAGGACTACGAATGCCTTTGCGGCAAGTACAAGCGCCTGAAGCACCGCGGCGTGATCTGCGAGAAGTGCGGCGTCGAAGTGACGCTCGCGAAGGTGCGTCGCGAGCGCATGGGCCACATTGAACTGGCCTCGCCGGTCGCGCACATCTGGTTCCTGAAGTCGCTGCCGTCGCGTCTGGGCATGGTCCTCGACATGACGTTGCGCGATATCGAGCGCGTGCTGTACTTCGAAGCATACGTGGTGATCGATCCGGGCATGACGCCGCTCAAAGCGCGGCAGATCATGACCGAAGAGGATTACTACAACAAGGTCGAGGAATACGGTGACGAATTCCGTGCCGAAATGGGCGCGGAAGGTATTCGCGAGCTGCTGCGTGCGATCAACATCGACGAGCAGGTCGAAATGCTGCGCACGGAACTGCGCAACACCGGCTCGGAAGCGAAGATCAAGAAGTACGCGAAGCGCCTGAAGGTGCTCGAGGCGTTCCAGCGTTCGGGCATCAAGCCGGACTGGATGGTCCTCGAAGTGCTGCCGGTGCTGCCGCCGGAACTGCGTCCGCTGGTGCCGCTCGACGGCGGCCGTTTCGCGACGTCGGATCTGAACGACCTGTATCGCCGCGTGATCAACCGTAACAACCGGTTGAAGCGTCTGCTCGAGCTGAAGGCGCCTGAAATCATCGTCCGCAACGAAAAGCGGATGCTGCAGGAAGCCGTCGACTCGCTGCTCGACAACGGCCGTCGCGGCAAGGCGATGACCGGTGCGAACAAGCGTCCGCTGAAGTCGCTCGCTGACATGATCAAGGGTAAGGGCGGTCGCTTCCGTCAGAACCTGCTCGGTAAGCGTGTCGACTACTCCGGCCGTTCGGTGATCGTGGTCGGCCCGACGCTTAAGCTGCATCAGTGCGGTCTGCCGAAGCTGATGGCACTCGAACTGTTCAAGCCGTTCATCTTCAACAAGCTCGAAGTGATGGGTGTCGCTACCACCATCAAGGCTGCGAAGAAGGAAGTCGAGAACCAGACGCCGGTGGTGTGGGACATCCTCGAAGAGGTGATCCGCGAACATCCGGTCATGCTGAACCGTGCGCCGACGCTGCACCGTCTCGGCATCCAGGCTTTCGAGCCCGTGCTGATCGAAGGTAAGGCAATCCAGCTGCACCCGCTCGTCTGCGCGGCGTTCAACGCCGACTTCGACGGTGACCAGATGGCCGTTCATGTGCCGCTGTCGCTCGAAGCGCAGATGGAAGCGCGCACGCTCATGCTCGCGTCGAACAACGTGCTGTTCCCGGCAAACGGCGATCCGTCGATCGTGCCGTCGCAGGACATCGTGCTCGGACTGTACTACGCGACGCGCGAAGCGGTGAACGGCAAGGGCGAAGGCCTGACGTTCACGGGCGTGTCGGAAGTGCTGCGCGCGTACGAGAACAAGGAAGTCGAGCTTGCCTCGCGCGTCAACGTGCGGATCACCGAAATGGTCCACAACGAAGACAAGTCGGAAGGCGCGCCGGCGTTCGTGCCGAAGATCACGCTGTACGCGACCACGGTTGGCCGCTCGATCCTGTCGGAAATCCTGCCGCCGGGTCTGCCGTTCTCGGTGCTGAACAAGCCGCTGAAGAAGAAGGAAATCTCGCGTCTGATCAACACCGCGTTCCGCAAGTGCGGTCTGCGTGAGACGGTGATTTTCGCCGACCAGTTGATGCAGTCGGGCTTCCGTCTGGCAACGCGCGCTGGTATTTCGATCTGCGTCGACGACATGCTCGTGCCGCCGCAGAAAGAAACTATCGTCGGCGATGCCGCGAAGAAGGTCAAGGAATACGACCGTCAGTACATGTCGGGTCTCGTCACCGCCCAGGAACGCTACAACAACGTGGTCGACATCTGGTCGGCAACGTCGGAAGCAGTCGGCAAGGCGATGATGGAACAGCTGTCGACGGAACCGGTCACGGACCGTGACGGCAACCAGACGCGTCAGGAGTCGTTCAACTCCATCTACATGATGGCGGACTCGGGCGCTCGTGGTTCCGCGGTTCAGATTCGTCAGCTGGCAGGTATGCGCGGCCTGATGGCGAAGCCGGACGGCTCGATCATCGAGACGCCGATTACGGCGAACTTCCGCGAAGGTCTGAACGTGTTGCAGTACTTCATCTCGACCCACGGTGCACGTAAGGGTCTGGCTGATACGGCGCTGAAGACCGCGAACTCGGGTTATCTGACGCGTCGTCTGGTCGACGTGACGCAGGATCTGGTCGTCGTCGAGGAAGATTGCGGCACGTCGAACGGCGTGGCGATGAAGGCGCTGGTGGAAGGCGGTGAAGTGGTCGAAGCGCTGCGTGACCGTATTCTGGGTCGCGTGGCCGTGGCTGACATCGTCAACCCGGAATCGCAGGAAACGCTGTTCGAAGCGGGCACGTTGCTCGACGAAGACGCGGTCGAAGATATCGAACGCCTCGGCATCGACGAAGTGCGCGTGCGCACGCCGCTCACCTGCGAAACGCGCTACGGTCTGTGCGCGGCCTGCTACGGTCGCGACCTCGGCCGCGGCTCGCTGGTGAACGTCGGCGAAGCGGTCGGCGTGATCGCGGCGCAGTCGATCGGTGAACCGGGCACGCAGCTCACGATGCGTACGTTCCACATCGGTGGCGCGGCGTCGCGTGCGGCGGTGGCTTCGTCGGTCGAAGCGAAGTCGAACGGTACGGTGCGTTTCACGTCGACGATGCGTTACGTCACGAATGCGAAGGGCGAACAGATCGTCATCTCGCGTTCGGGCGAAGCGATGATCACCGACGATCACGGCCGCGAGCGCGAGCGTCACAAGGTGCCGTACGGCGCGACGCTGCTGCAGCTCGACGGTGCGCAGATCAAGGCCGGCACGCAACTGGCCACGTGGGATCCGATGACGCGTCCGATCATCACCGAGTACGGTGGTACGGTGAAGTTCGAGAACGTCGAGGAAGGCGTGACGGTCGCGAAGCAGATCGACGACGTGACGGGTCTGTCCACGCTCGTCGTGATCGACGTGAAGCGTCGTGGTTCGCAGGCGTCGAAGACGGTGCGTCCGCAGGTCAAGCTGCTCGATGCGAACGGCGAGGAAGTGAAGATCCCGAACACCGAGCACTCGGTGCAGATCGGCTTCCAGGTCGGCGCGCTGATCACCGTGAAGGACGGTCAGCAGGTGCAGGTCGGTGAAGTGCTTGCACGTATCCCGACCGAATCGCAGAAGACGCGTGACATTACCGGTGGTCTGCCGCGTGTGGCGGAACTGTTCGAAGCACGTTCGCCGAAGGACGCAGGTATCCTGGCGGAAGTCACGGGTACGACGTCGTTCGGTAAGGACACGAAGGGCAAGCAGCGTCTCGTTATCACGGACCTCGAGGGCAACCAGCACGAGTTCCTGATCGCGAAGGAGAAGCAGGTTCTGGTGCACGATGGTCAGGTCGTCAACAAGGGCGAAATGATCGTCGACGGACCGGCGGATCCGCACGACATCCTGCGTCTGCAGGGCGTCGAGGCGCTGTCGCGTTACATCGTGGACGAAGTGCAGGACGTGTACCGTCTGCAGGGCGTGAAGATCAACGACAAGCACATTGAAGTGATCGTGCGTCAGATGCTGCGCCGCGTCCAGATCACCGACAACGGCGATACGCGTTTCATCCCGGGCGAACAGGTCGAGCGATCGGACATGCTCGACGAGAACGACCGTATGATCGCGGAAGACAAGCGTCCGGCAACATACGAAAACGTGCTGCTTGGTATCACGAAGGCGTCGCTGTCGACCGATTCGTTTATCTCCGCGGCGTCGTTCCAGGAAACGACCCGCGTGCTGACCGAAGCGGCGATCATGGGCAAGCGCGACGACCTGCGTGGCCTGAAGGAAAACGTGATCGTCGGCCGTCTGATTCCGGCCGGTACGGGTCTCGCGTTCCACAAGGCGCGCAAGAGCAAGGAACTGGCCGACCGCGAGCGTTTCGATCAGATCGCAGCGGAAGAGTCGTTCGAATTCGGTACGCCGGAAACCCCGGCCGCCGAACAGCAGCACTCGGGCGAGTAAGTGCTGGCGGCGCAAGCCGCCTTGCCTGACGCGCCACCAAAGCCGCTCAGTTTCGACTGAGCGGCTTTTTTTTTGGTTCATCGAGGATTTCCGGGGAACGCGGCGCGGATTTTGAGGAAGAAGTACTCCTCGTCGCGGTACCCGTAAGCTCTGCGCTTGATGACCTTGATCGTGTTGTTGATCCCTTCAACGATGCTGGTG
>NZ_JBFPKG010000085.1:0-17041 GCF_040948665.1 Paraburkholderia sp. BR14320 | reverse complement strand
AAATCAGCACTTGCGAGAGGAGGTAAAAACAAGGATTCTTGATACCCGTTCGAGCCCCGAATCAGGCGCCTGTCGCTGGCGCCATTACGCCGAAAACACCCGGCTCCTTTACGGCGAAAGGCAACACAGCCAAACCGGCTTCTTGGAGGGAATTTTTTGACGCTCCCGACAAAGTCAACGTATCCGAAGACTTCATGTTGCACCGCGAGCAACCGACTGAGACTGGCGATCCTTCGAAAGCTTGGGATGAAGACAAACTATGAATATGCCGAACTCTGATAATCGACGAGTCCCCATTCCCGCGGTCGAGCGTCAAAGACGCCAGCGCGCGGTGAATTTCGCCCGAGGCTCGATTGGCCTTGAAGGCTTCACGCTCACTGCAACTGACGAAGATCGCGCCCGTCGCTTCATCGGTGGTGAAATCGACCTCGCTGAATTCATGAAGGCGCTGCCGATTGATCCGCTTGCATACGAACGAGAACCATTCTGAGCGGTTCTAACCGGATATCGCGGATGATTCTGACCGCAGGGCGTGACGTGCGACGGCTTGTATCGATCACCGATTAATCGGCTTGGCGCCTGCGGCGATGCGAGACCGGGGTGCCCGACCCTCGGATTGGGGAACGTGAGAGAGCCGCCTCCGGATATCACGGATGTTCGCGCGCGTTGTACCGCTCTTCGGGAATGGCGGATGGTCGCCAACCAATCGGTGTGGCGCGCGTAGCAATGCGACACCGAAAATCGTCCTGCCCTTGGATTTGGGAATGTAGGACAGAGCCGCCTCCGGATATCACGGATGTTTGCGTGCGTTGTGCTGCTCGTTGGGACGGCGAGTGTTCGCAGCACACTTAAAAGTGGTATGAACCGCTACTACTCCGTACACACAGTTTCACGCCGCACCGCGTAATAAGCGGCTAGTTTGCGGGTGGGCAGTGTGGAAGGAAGTTTGGTTGACGAAGGGACCAGCTTGACACGCCGATTTGGAAACTACAGGAATTCCATCTCTATATAACAACCGGCCTCCGGATTAACGCAATTCTCGAGGAACCGTTGGTCAGTATCCGTCAGCGCAGGACATATCCCATTCAGCAGCGATAGGTTCTTGAGAAAATGCGTCACGTCCAACTCAAGCGCTTTCGCGGCCGTTCTGGCGACACGCCGCGCGAGATAAGGGGGATCGCGGCGAGGGCACTCGTTGGCGAGCGCCCCCGCGGACAGTTGCTTGACAAGCACCGGTGCAGGGTCAGTTATACATCGGGGCTAACAACTATGCTTGATTGTCCGTTGTCCGGCGCTATTCCGGCACCACGAGTGGAAGCGGAATGGCCGCCATACTCATGCGGTCGGCGCGGGTTTTTGGGTTCAACTTGACCATTTTCGATTGCGGAACCGTATCGGGATCGGCGCCGTAGCGGACTGCGATCCAGCGGAAGAAATATTGCTTTGGGTCGTCTTTGAGCGAGACTAGGTACCCGCGTTTCCGAGCACGAACGGTGTGCTCCGCGTTCGTGACAATCGCTTCCCGATGCGCGTGGTAGGTGACTAGGCCCCTATGTGCCCCGCGCTTCTGGCATTGCTCAATAAGGTGCACCACAAACCGGTTCAGAAGGTACGCCTTGCCAAAATATCGCTCGCGCATAATGTGATGGACTTCCCCTGCACCTTCACGCAGTTGTCGCCACACGGCCTCGCACACAAACGCGTCCCCTGCAAGATCCGCTGCAACGAACTGGCACTGCGTATCGATATCCACGAAGCTGCCCGCTCCAGACCAAGTTGTCACGAGCCGGCTTTGCCGTTCGAGCGCTGCAAGGCGGGGCGCCCACCGATCAATCGATTTCGCAACGGCCGCGTCCAGCCTCAGATCGCGGATCAGTTGAAGCGGATGGTCGTGCTTCGTCAGAAGACGCAGGACGTCCTGCAGAGCGCCATCGCCGCTACCGAACACGCAGGATTTGGCCTGACGAGTTGCATCCAGCTTCAACTCGTCGTTGGCCCAGAAGAATTCTCCCTTGACGCGCGGAAAGTCGGGAAGTGCAACACGCTCCTCTCCCATACCCGCCGCGAGCACGATGTAGTCCGGGCGGAACGACGCTCCGGCAGGTGCGGGCTTCCCCTGGTGGTCAAGGCAGCCGCGGGGAAGCACATACTCGGGAACCGGCGGGCCGCCCGCAACGGTCCCCGTACCGTGGTAGGCAACGAATGCGCGAACGTAGGCCTGTACCTCTTCAGGTACAACACCAAAAAAGAAACGCGCCGTCCCCGGCAAAAACCGATGAGCGACCAACCAGGCCTCCAGATTTTTGGCGAATCTGGCTGCAGGAATCGGATCGGCAGCCGTCCATTTGGGCGTTGCATCGGACGGTTGACCCAGCACATGCGGCGGCGGGTAGTCTTGGCAGTCGTGACCGAGTTCCGGCCATTCATACATGAACGGTCCGACATATCGGCTGGTCACATCGGCCTGAAGGCTAAACGGCTTCTTCTGGCTGTCGACGAGCACTACATCCATATCGTGTTCGCACGCCATTGCGGCAGCCGAAACCCCGCTCACCCCGCCGCCAACGATCAGAACGCGACTGCATGTCGGATCGTTTTCCCTTGCGTCGCGTATCAGCAATTGAGCACGCACGATCTGATCGCGCATGCTGGCATGGACGACGCCCGTCGAGAGGTCGAACGTCTTTGCGGCGCACTTGTGCGCCAGCAACGCAAGTCCATTAGTTCGTTTCGTCACGAGCGGCCTCCGATACGAGAGAGCAGGCGATTGAAATCGTCGGGCATGGACGAGAACAACAAAGGATGCGACAGCACTTCGCGATACCCGGCGCCCTCGCCACCCCCAGTACCGCCGTCGGCGCCTCCCGGTGGTGCATCGGGAGGACGATTGCCCGGCGGCAGCAGTTGGTCTTCGTCGTCCGGAGTTGCATCGGGAAGTGCTGGGGGCGCGGAGTCAATTTTTGGCTCGATTGGATGCATCAACTTATAGCGGCCAGCGCCATCCCCTCTGACCATCGCGGTAGATTCGAGCGTTCGCAGCACGGCACCAACGAGCGGCTCCCAACGTTTCGGAAGTGGCATCCAGTCTTCGGAGTGCCGGGAATGGGCGTCCCTGATCTGTTGGATCGTGAACTCTGTTGAACCCTCGGCGTCAAGTTGCCGGATGGCTTCGACGATCTGCTGCTCTCTAGACATAATCGGTCTCGAAGTTTATTCAGTCTTTCTCGTTATCTCACGCGCCGGCCGGGGCAACGCGTGAACAATCGCGGAGCCCGGCCCACTTCAAAGATGCTAAAGATTATGCCCGGCCTTCAGACGTTTTTAGGCAAGAGCCGTTCTGATTATTTGTCGCTAAGGCGCGGAACTTCCGATGCATCGCATGCTTGCCGGCGTGCGGCAGGTACTTGCTGTTTCGGTCCCACGTCAATTAATTGCGGAGCGAAAGGGACGTTTCCTGAATCCTGATCCAACGGAAGTACGTTCGATGGTTTCGTTACGAAAACAATTCGCAAAGCTTGCCAGCGCTAATCGATACTGGCCGGCAATCCAGGGCAGATTGCACCCGACCGGTCCTTCGCGGAACGAAGACTGCGAGAGTTTGGAAGCACCGTCTAATTCAAAGCTCGGTCGTAGATGTGGGAAAATTCACGCTGACAAATCTGTAGGCGGGCAAAGCCTTGACTTAGCGTCACACGCTCTGTCTGAGTGTCTTGTACACGCGCTTTAACATGGCGCGGTTAACGGCTTTCCGATGAGATTCTTTAATCGTTTTCGCAATACCGAGTGCATAGAGCCCGCAATCGAACAATCTATGCGGCTCGCACGTGATGTTATGTAGCGCGAGCAACTGCTCGGATCCGTTGTGGCTCTTCGACCATTGAATGATTTGATGCCTCCGCTTGTGTTGTTCTCAGCGACGGGGGAAACCCAATTTTTAGTGAAAGGAATCGATTGCATGGGATCGCTGTCAGAATTTGTACAAAGCCCTATCTTTACGCGGCTACCATATGTTGCTGCGGTTGCAGTTGCGGGCGCTTTCTTGGGGAGCTTCTACTGGTGGCGGGCCGGCTCTATTCATAGCATTCTTGAACGAATTTGGTATCTGATTGCCGGAAAGACCGACGTACACGATCCAGCATTGAGATCTTTCTTCCAGAAAAATCGTGAACTGGAAAAATTCCGATTTCTTTATGGGGTAAAAGTTGACACGTCTGTCGACATGCAACAGCTTCTCAACTGGATGGACAAGCACAACGTCGGTATGCTCACCCTGCGAAAAGTGCGATCATGGGTTGACGCCAGCACCGAGGAGATCATCCGTCAACCTCCCAAGTACCATTCCCGAATCAGAATTTTTTTTGCAACCGTCGCATTCACAGCGTTCTTCTTGGCCACCCAATTTGGTTCATCACATGCAGCCTACTTCAAAATGAAGGCTTCTGGGGTTTGGTTCGCAACGGACACCACCACGGTCAGGGCACTTTGGGATGGCTGGTGGTTTGGAGACGGGTGGTCGTTCGATTTGTCCGATTGCGCGGATGAGTCAAAAATTGTTCGCGTGACGAAGTTTAATGAGACAGAGACTCAGTCAATCTGTAAGTCCCTAAAGGACGGCCAACTACGGTCGCTAACAAAGGAGACGGTCAAACTCCAAATGTGGTTTGGCGCAATTTCTGCGCTAGTTGCTTTGGTCATTGTCATACCGAATGTATGGAGTGCGTTCGCTGCGATAAATGCCGAGAATATTAGAAGGAAGCTGTATAGCCAGACCGCGGAAATTTCAAAGGGTACAACGGAGGTGGTTAAGCTAAAACGTAGCCGCTCACCGCGCAAGAAGGCTTCCGACGTTCAACCTGAACAAGGCATGGAGCAAGCTACAGGAAAAAAAGAAGATGAGCCCGAGGTATTGACCGACGGTCAGATTTGAGCTGATCACCAACGAGAAGTTTGCGGCTAATGTCGGTATTTGCGAGAGCGACTTCAAGGTTAGATTGTTCCGGTGCGATCGTATCTACGTTCGCACTGGAACTCTGTAGGTAGATTCGCCTGCTTGGCTTCGAAATGCTAGCAGACTGCTCAAGTGGTTAAAGTGGAAAATCCTACAGAGGCATCTCAAGCGCCGGCTGATCCAAAGTGATCGTTTCTATAATTGCTTGGAACTCCGTTAGAAGGTCCAGTTGCTGAGTCCTTAGATACTGTTGTATAGATTCGTTGTCGAGCAGTCTCGCGAGATAGCCCTTCGCGAGCACGAGATTCAGCACATCCTGTCCGTAGGTCTGCTCGACAAGCTTATATTGGCCCTGCAGATTGCTCATCTCCCTCTCCATCTTGGCCATCTGCTCGGGGCTTACACCAGTCAGCTTTCGGGGCTTCTTCCCATCGACAAGTAGCGAAGCCGTTGTCGCGACGAGCAGTGCTTCGGCGTACGAGACAGACAGATTGTTGGCAGCGGTCATCAACTCTACGCATTCGACTTGCCGCGTTGGCTTCATCTTGCGAAGCGCGCGGACCAACTCTGGCGAAAACTGCCGGTCCCTGAGCAGTTCTACAGCTTCGGCGCATAGTCCGTCGAGCAACGCGATCTTCTTCAGGATTAACGATACGTCGACGGCGAGCGCCTTAGCCAGCCGTTCTGGTGAGACGCCACGCTCGACTGCGCGCCGGATCATATGATGCTCTTGAATCGTCGCAAGGCGATTCACACGGTTATTGAAGGTATAGCTCTCGTCATCGGTTGAGACTAGACAGGACGCTGTTTCGAACCGAAGGTCCAGAAGCGCAGCGAGACGAAGGTGCCCGTCGAGCAGTACATGATGGCCCGACGTGGGATCGGCGGCCATTACCGACAGAGGCTCGATTATGCCGACTTCCTCGATTGAGCTTTTGATCTGCCTGAACTTGCGCGACGCCACCGCGCCGGCCGAAAGTCGTCTGGACGGAAGGACATTCGTGATCGGGACCGTGAGCGGCTCCGGGATGAACCCGAGTGGAACGGTGCTCATACTGGGCCCCCATTAGGCCAAACGCGTTCAGCGAGATACTTCGGCAACGTCGCCATTCCTTCCGCGCGCAACAGATTGACGAAGTTCTCGTCGGCGAATAGCTGACGGAGCGCACCGACGACAAACAGTAGCCGCTGCTGCGTGAATTCGGCCTTCTTGACCATCGCCTTCTGCCGCCCTACCTCCCGCTGATAGGTTCGTACGAGACTGGATGTGGTCACGTCGGGGGCCTTGCGGGACATGTTCCGGCCAGCCATCCGGCCGAGGACCTTGCGACGTTCAATGATCCGTCGCGCGTCCATCAATTGCCGGCCTCGCAGTTTGCCGGAGTCGTATGCCTCCTGCAAAGCGGCCTGGATGGCTTCGTCGCTATCGCCAGCGCCAACGATTGAAAGCGCGGCATTCAGCGGGATCTTCCCTTTCTCTACCGCGATGACCAGTCGCTCCTCACCGTGGCGCAGCAGGGTAAGGATTCCCTGCACATATTGCGCCGACAGCCCGGTCTTCTCCGCGATGGCCTTCGGAACGTAGCCACGGTCCTGCAGTTCGCGTATACCGGCGAGCAACTCGAGAGGCCGGTGCTGCCGACGCGCGATGTTCTCCGTCAGGCTCATGATGAAGGCATCTTCATCACTTACGCTGACAACCAGTGCTGGAATGTTCGATTCGCCGAGCGCGCGGAACGCTTTGAGCCGACCCTCCCCGCAAACAAGCAGATATCGCTCGATTCCGTTTGCTGTCGCGCGCGGCGTAACGACGATAGGCTTCTTCAGGCCGATTGCCTTGATGTTGCCGACGATTTCCTCAAACGCGCGCGCGTTCCGCTCGCGCGGATTGATGACCTCGATCTGGTCGATCGGCACCCTCCGCACTTCAACGGGCTTCCCCTGCTGACTCATGCTGCTCTCCTCAGGCGGGCACGCTGCGCCATGCCGTACAGGTAGTCGAGGGTGTCGAAGCGATAGCTCTCAAACTCGACAGGATTCCAGTCGGCGAGATGAATACGCGGTTGTCCGAAATCGAGTCGTGGCAGCAGGTAATAGTCGAGCGTGGCCTGGTTGCTGCGGTCCAGACGAACGGCCACCGTGATGTCAGGCAGCAGGCTGGTGTCAAATCGCACCTTCCAGTGGTTCCTGTCCGAGTCGTGTGCCTGGCAGCGCGAGAGGACGATGCATGCGGTGAATTCGCTGTTTACCGTAAGCATGTCGGTCGCTGGATCTCGTGTGACGGAGCCTCCCAGTGCAGCAATGCGTGTCTCGGTCTCGGCGACGATGCCGGGGTGCAGTTGCCGTAGGAACCGGTTGGTCTCGATATATTGATAGTCGCGGCCCGGCGTAGAGCCAACTGTCTGGTACGCGCGGATCAGGCTACCGAAGTGATAGGCATAGACTGAGGCGGAAGGCATACCTTCCGTTTCATCGATCACCAGGCCGGAGAGGAAGCCGCGACTGCGATACAGGTTACGCAGGCGCTCGATCAGTTCCTGACTCGAATAGCGCCGGGCGCGCGCCCGCATCATGCCCTGCGCCGTATAGAACGTTTCTGCCGGAACGATGGGCTGGAATGCTCCCTCCTTGCGGATCCACATCTCGGGCGGATTCACGACGCGCGTCTTCTTCAGCTTGAACGACACGCGGTTGTAGACGTTGTTGCCGATGTACTTTTCGTTGGTCAGCACCTCCCGAACGCTTGCCCGCGTCCAGTCGCGGCCGAGATCGGTCTGGATATTCATGCCGTTCAGCCGTGCGGCAATTTCATATTCGTTCAGTGATTCGTCGATGAACCAGCGGTAGATCAGGTTAACCGTCCGCACCTCGCTCTCGGGCCCCGGCATCAGGATGACCCGGTCGGTCTGCAGGCACTTGTGCTCACCACGCTGTAATTCGCTCTTCATGAGACCGTGCTGGTCGACCAGTATCCGGCGCAGACCATAGCCTGCCGGACCGCCTTGCCGGAAGCCCAGTTCGATGAGCCTGCACTGTCCAGCAAACACCTTCGCAGACAACTCGCGGCTGTACTCGCCGGCCATTGCGCGCTTGACGCCCTTCACGATGGTCGAGACTGGCGAACCATCGTTCTCGAACTGTTCGGCGCAGTAGGCTACCTGAATGCCCGCGCGCCGGCAGACATATTCGTAGTAGGCGCTTTCATCCGCGTCCTGGAATCGGCCCCAGCGACTCACGTCGTAGACGAGGATCACCTGAAAATCTGCAGTGCCGCTCTCGACGTCCCTGATGAGCGACTGCAACGCCTGTCGCCCGTCAATGCGCAGACCGCTCTTCCCCTCATCGGCGTAGGTACGCACGATTTCGAAGCCACGGTGCGTCGCGTATTCGCGTATCCGGTCGCGCTGATTCTCCGTGGAGTATTGCTGATGCTCCGTCGACATACGGACGTATTCGGCCGCGCGTACCGCAGTTGTCTGCGTGGCGACTGGTTCTCCTGCGCAATCGAGGTCCACGATCCTGCTCCAGCCAGCAACGGTTCCTCGCTCGCCGCCCCGGCACCGTTATGGCAATCCGGTCTCTGTTGACGTCAGCCAGCGCCACACATCGGGCGAGGTTGATGCGAGCGAACACAAGATAAACGTAGCAGGCGCCCAGTCCATATCAATCACATCCTCTCTTTGCAATCACGCCGGCGAGAGCAGCGGGCCAGACAGGACAGCGATGTGGACGGTCCACGCGTTCATCTTTGCAATGCCCGCTTCGAGCGCGTCGCACAGAAGGTAGAAGCCCGACGCGAGTGGTCTGAAGGAAGATGACGTGCCCATCTTTGCAACGGGTGCGGCATTTCGCCGCACGTTCCGCTCTCGCTGCATCTCGCGATTGCGTTCACGACAGGCCGGATGGGTTTCGCGGTAGCGGCGCCAGTAGTCTGGATGACGGGCGCACCAACTAGCTTGAGCCCTGGCCTGATTCGCCCGGTAATCGGGATCTGTCCGCATGCGCGCCCGTTGCCAGTTCCGTCGCCGGGCGAGTTGGCAGGCCTTCAATGAGCAATACCGTTGGTTCGGAACGTGTGCGAGGGGAGAGAAATGCGCGCCGCAGGCAGCGCAGGTGCGGTCCGGTTTCATGGCAGGGCTCCACGAGCTTTGGTGTGGGCGCCCGTCGTTTTCGAGGCTATTGGAAGGCGTGGTGCCTTGTTCCGCGGGCCTCTACGGCACACCCTCGGGAATTTTCATGTTTTGTGGCGCGTTTGCCGATTATTTTCACTATTTCGGTCACACGTCGCAGACTTCCGTGCCAGAGTTCGTGAAAACCTTCCATAAGATCAATGGTCTCTTTTTCAACATATCTGACACTCGACATGAGGGTTGTCGGGTGACACAGAAAGTGAAAGTTGCGCCAGGTTAGTGAAATATTCATGACGATCTTCTTGAAATATTCTTCCCTGGCGCGTTTCTTTGACCAACGGACGTTACGTAACAGAGATCTTCGCGCCGGCAGCCGTGGCTTCTGGGAGTTCAAATATTGATTGCCGTTCAAAGTTCGCGGTAAGAAATGTAAAGAGCAGCTATTCGACGGCTGGCTTAAGACAATGCCTAACCGTCACAAAACGGGCCCTAAAGAACAGATGGAAGAGCCGCTCCTCTTATCGTTTGGCGACATAGAAAGAGCGCCGGATGCTCCGGGGCTATACGCTTGGTACGCGCGGATCTATGCTCCTGCAGGAGATTACAAGAGACAGATTGACGAGTCCGGCACAGATAGAGGTGAACAGCGGTTTCGCGAGCTGTTGGCCAAACACATGCTCCGATTCCAGCTACCGTCTTTCGAACTGCGTGGGCGGGGAGCTTTTGGCGCGAGTTGGCGCGGACTCATGCATGAAAAAAGTCGCGACTTGCATCAAGATATTTTTCTCGCGAAGGTCCCCTCTGACGCTCCTCTTGGTGAAGAAGAAAAAGGCTTAGAGAAAAGTCTCAGCTGGATTGCTAAGGACGAAAAGAGACGCGCACTGCTAGCACGGGTCCTTACCGACTTAACGCCGTTGGTATCTGCGCCAATTTATATCGGTGTCGCCAAGAACATTCGTTCTCGGCTTCGCCAGCACGTGAGTCTATACCAAGGACTCCGAGATGCGATCGGCACGGACAAAGAAATGCTCGAGGCGCTCCAAGATCGTGTCGCGAAAGAGGGGCTGGGTTTTGCGCAACGTGCTATCGCCTGCGATTTCAGTCCCGATCATCTACTCGTTGCAGTATGTAGTGTGCGGGACCTCGCCCAAGGTGATTGGTCTGACGATGAACTAAGGAATGTTGCTGGCGTGGCCGAATGGCTTGCTAATCGTTGGCATCGCCCTTTTGCTGGAAGACGATAATGAAGAAAACGACGACGAGCGAAGTTACATACGACTATCAGCTGAATCAGTATGGAACGTGGGGTAAGTTCGAAACTCCAGCGGGTACGGTTGAGTTTCTTGAAACAAAGGCTCGAATCGGATCTGCATCGAAGGACCGAGAAAAGCGACTGACAGCGCATCTCCGCCCGGTGCGTGAGGTGTTGCCGACGCAAACGATGGACTTTAATCAGCTTTTGCAACGCGATTTGGACGATCATCGTGTTGCGACCGGTCTGGTTCCATATATCCTAAACGCGTCAAAGTTCGGTCCAGCATTTTTTCCTCCCATTGTCGCAGCGCTCCTTCCATTTGAGGGCCCCGAGCCTACAACGCTCTTTCCCCGTCGCGCAGCGATATCGAGAACCGAGGACGACGTCGCGTTCTGGGAGGGCTATAGATTTGGCAGCGCGTTTAAGTTCGAACGGATGCAGAGCCAGTTAGAGGACGGCGGCGATAACGATATCAAGCTCGGGCGCCGGCCGAGTTCGTGCGGAGGATAGTCAGCGCATTGAATTTATCGGAAACGGAGCAACAGGAGCTTCATGCGGCGGTTTCGGCGTCGCAGCCGAAACTTGTGATCGATCGGGATTCGCCGCAGGAATTGTTCTGGATGCTCGCGAAGCTGCGAGAGCGATTGCCGAGACTTCACCCAGCCCAGATCCGGATGATCACGGACATCGTCGACTTTCCCGATGCCCTGATCGAACGCAGGCCGGCACCTGCTGCGCGCCTGAAGAGGCGCCAAAACGAGGAGGAGAAAATGTAAAAGCGAGCAAACCTTGCGGCTTACTCGCCCTTACGGGGACCTTGCGGTCCGCCCTGACAAGCAAAGTATCGCAACCCTCCCCGAGCGCGTCAAGCCACTTCAAAGCCATGCGGCCCGATTTCCTTCGGCGTGAACGACCGAAGGTGGGCGTGGTTACGCCTGCAAATCGGCAATCTGGACCCGTTCCACGGTGCAGGGTGGGCACTCGCGCCTCGTCCCGGCACCGGGAGGAGTTGCTATGTCGCAGATATCCTGGAAGGGAACCTGGCGGGGGCGATCCCCTGATGGCCTTCTACATCAGCCTGCTCGTGATGTCGTGCGTCCAACCGGCGCAATCATTCGAGGCAAATTTCCCAGTCGCAAAACTGGCCGCATGGTCACGTACGAGGGGATGCTCGAACGACGGGCACTTTACTTGTTCGAAACGTCGCCTGCGGTGGTCAGTTACACCGAACAACCGGAAGCCACGCGTTATCCGGACGGATATGTTCGGGCGACTTGGTGTATCAAGCCCTGCTGCGTTTGCCTTGAGCATAAGACCCTCTTGCTTGATCACTGTCCCGCGTGTGGTGCAGTTCAGAAACTGGAGCGCCCGAGTATTTTGCGATGCGGGTGTGGATTCGATCTGAGGCGCGCGCGAGCGGTTCGGGCGGACAATGACTTGCTAGGTGTTCAAGGTCCATTCCAGGCTGCAATGGCCGGACTTGCTGGAATAACCTTTCCGAAACTGACTGGGCCGGAATGGCTTCGGCTGTTCCAATTCGTTTCGACGATTGACTCGTCCGGCAAGACGGGACGACAAGCAGGGCTCCAACGGGTTTCGGTTGCAATTGCAAACAGTCGTCGCGCAGCAGCGCTATTACAGCAATGGCCGCGCGGGTTTCACAATCTCCTGGAAAGGAGGCAGAACGCAGCCACACCATCATTTAGTCTTCAGAGGACTTTCGGTCGCTTGTATCGATCGTTGTATGTCGATCTTGATTCGCCGTCGTTTCAGTTCATGCGCGACGCGTTCGAAAACTATCTCGAAGTGCATTGGCGCGGCCTCGTATGCGGACGAAATCGTCGAATCAAGACCGATCGCGGGCATCGTCACACATCTACGTCTATTCAAGCTCTAGCGAAGAGCTTGGGCGTTTCGCCCACCCTCGTAAGACGACTCTGTGAGTCCGGCCAATTCAGCAGCACTGCGGTCGCGCTTCCGAGCGGAAGACGTGCCTGGTCGATCCCCAACGGGGAAGCCGCGAAAATCTCTACCGTGGTCAACGACGGAATCAACCTTTCCGACGCGGCTGCCCACCTAAAATTACCGCGACGGCGCATTCGGGAACTGGTAGATGCAGGTTTCGTAATTCCTGCGATTCGGGCGGGGACGGGACGAGCGGCAGCATGGCTGTTTTCGTTGCGACAGATTACTGCATTGGTGAGCGGATGCGCGACGCGCGCAGTGCCAGCGGACTCATTTGCCAATGACGACGCGGTGCCAATCAGTACCGTGCTGAAGACATGGAGACTCGGGCGGGATGAATTTCCTGCACTGCTGCACGCAATACAACGCGGCGAGATCAAGTGCGTTGTAAGTAACGCCGACGATACGTCCTTGGGAGGGTTTCTCTTGAATCGCGCTTCAGCGCGTCGTTGGCATCGCGCATGGCAGGCTAAAAGCGGGGCGCACCTGTCGGTCGATGGAGCGGCACGATTGCTCGGAATAAAACAGCAGGTTGCCTATCATCTCGTCAAGCGGAAGGCTCTCGACAGCGAGGTGCTAATGCAGACTAGCAACGTTAGGCGGATCCCGTCTGCTGCGATCGACAACTTTCGCGAGACATATGTTTCTCTCGTCCAGTTGGCCCGCAAGCAAGGCAGGTCACCGAAAGCTGTTCTAGAATCCTCGACGATCCGCCCAGTGATCGGGCCGACGATCGACGGTTGCAGACAATATTTCTTTCTACGTGCAGATTTAGCGAAATCGGATTCCTGGTGCTAACGGTCAATCAGAATAGCGCGAGACGACGCATTGGCCGTAGTTTGGCCCATCGGCTTTAATTGGTTGCGGTGATTGCCGCTGCCGCTCGCGCAATTAAGTCGATAGCACAGCGCCGTTGTCGTGGGTCGAGAGTAGGATCTGTAGGAGCGTGAATTGTGGCGACTGCAAATGCATTCCGCAACGCTTGATGTAAGCGTAGAGGTTTTGAATCGGTCGCGTAATCATCATCAGGAGAGGCAGATGTTGACCCGAAGCGAACGCGCGAAGATTGCTCAAGAGTTTCCTGAAGATATCGAGCGGATGCAAAAATGCCTCCGGAATGCTGGGCGATCGGTAACCGGTAGCGACGTTACGCTTGCGTGGGCACTGTATTCGGACAGCCTATGTGCGAGTTGGCTCAGCCTGCCTGGCGATGACGATTCATTGACCAAAATACTGCTTGCACACTTGCCGGACGCCGGACGCGCCACGCCAGGTGCGCTCTGCGTCGCGTTGCAAGAAACTGATGAAGCGACTGGAAATTTCATCGTCGAGTTACCATCAGACTTGGTGTGCCGGCAGGGCTGGGAAATCGGGGACACACTGTCGATCAGTGAAGACCCACGAGGAGGGTTGACGTTACGGCGGCTTTGATGCTGGTAGGAACCGAACACCGGGGAAAACTGGGTCACGCGGAATGGGACGACTGTCTATAGGGGCCCGTCTACGAGTATGCTGTTTCATGTGCCGTTCGCTGCGAACTGTGGCGGGAAGGCATTGTCTGGGAGCGCCTGCGTGTATGAGGAATGTTATGAGTCAGTCCCGTAGGGGAAAGGAAGCGCCGTCGCAGAAAGGGTCTCCTGCCGTCGTTGTCCGCTCGGCGATCGACAAGAAGCCGCCGGTGGTTACTCCCGCGATGAAAGAGCGCCTGCGCGCTAACGCAAGGAACTCGAAACGAGCGAGATTCCCCGAATTGCCAGAGTGGCAACGTGAGAAATAGCGCTAGCGTGTTGAAAACAGGCGTTGCTCAGATGGGGCGTGACGGGGAGCAATTCGACCGGGCTGCATAGCAGTCGAGCAAGGTCGAAGGAAATGGGTGAAGGGATACGGATGCGATCTGCTCACGGTCGAGTTTCTGCGATGAGAGGCTATGTCCGGAGTATCGCTGAGGTTGTACTATCACCGGCGTGGTCGGTCAGTGACGACGATTTAAACAAGGGAAATAATGCAACCGAATAAGGTTTCACCGTTGTCGCTCTTCAGTCAGCCGCTTCAGTACCTCGTTCCAATTTTCCAGCGCGGGTACGTCTGGACCATCGAGCGTCAGATCCAGCCGCTCTGGTCGGACATAGCCGAACGCGCGAATGAGCTGGTCAGGTTTCAGGAGCTGACCTACCAGGCGAGGCAGAACAATGCAACACATATGGTGAAGCAGCCGCGGAAGCACTTCCTTGGCACAGTCATTATCACTGACCATCGATCAGGCCTGCCGGGAGAGCCGGTCACAGCAGAAGTGATCGACGGCCAGCAGCGCATGACAACCACGCAATTGCTCGCGCTCGCGTTCCGGGACGCCGTGGCGAACGTGGACGACGTCTATGTACGGCAGTCCATCGACGTCTACACGAACAACGCTGCCACGTATCGCGAGAAGCACTATCACTATAAGGTTTGGCCGACTAACGCAGGAAGAGCAGAGATCTCCGCACTGGTGGACTCACGATCTCTTGAGAAGGTTTGCGAGAGTTACCCGATCACGGTGGTTGGCAAGGGCAAAGCGAAAAAGCGCGTTCCGCGCCCCTTGCTCGTGGAGGCCTACCTGTATTTCTATGGGGTTATTTCGATGTTCATCAGGGGGAAGGACTTCGATGAACCTGTGGTTGAAGAAGCCGGATCTACAGAGGAGCTACTGAACGAACTGCTCGCCGAGGTGGGGATGCACACCGAGACAACGTGGTCAACTCAATGGATTCACGCCATTCGCCACGAAACCCATCCCACGGTACCCTTTTACGACCTGCCCATTCTTCCCCAACGCGTCAATCTTCTGTTGTCGACGCTGACCGACTACCTTCAACTGATCGAGCTCCGTCTCGGTCCGGATGACGACGCGCAGGTCATCTTCGAGTCACTGAACGACCGAGGCGAGAGGCTAACCGCCGCAGACCTTGTTCGCAACTTCGTGTTCCTCCAAGCGACTCGCGCGAATACCCCGGTTGACAAGCTGTACGCGTCGCATTGGCAGGACTTTGACGAGGCACCTGCCGAGAAGGGTGCGATTGGAAAGAGCAGGCTGTTCTGGAAGATCGCCGAACGTCAGGGGCGACTAACCAACACGCGCCTGGACACGTTCTTGTACCACTATGTATCCATGCGTACGATGGATGATGTCAAGCTTGATCACGTCTTCGAGTCCTTCAAGCAATGGTGGCATCTCGAACAGCGCGATACTAATCGGGAACTTGAGCGCCTGAAGGTGGCCGCCTCTCTCTTTCGCGCATTGATTCTGCCCGACAGGACGACGACTCTTGGGCGATTCGCGTACAACATGCGCGTGCTCGATAGTTCCACGATGACCCCCGTGGTGCTGTTCCTCGGCGAACGCTTGGGCACGGAGTCCAGCGAATTCGTCGCAAGCCTGCAAGTCCTTGAATCGTACGTTGTCCGCCGCGCAGTCTGTGGTTTGACCGCGAAAGCGTACAACCGAGTCTTTCCGAGCCTGCTGAGACGACTCTCTCAAATGGACAAGCCAACCGCAGCTGCGGTCGCTCAGCATCTCACCAGCCTGGGTGGAGGGCTATCGCAGCACTGGCCAGATGACAAGGAGTTCGGCTCCGCATGGTCGACTACCCCCACATACAGAGTACTGAGGTCAGCGAAGACGAAGATGCTACTCGAGGCTTTGGAACTCGGCTCGCGCAACACCAAGCACCACGAGATGTTGACTTTGCCGACCGTCGCCCTCCACGTGGAGCATGTGCTTCCGGTGGGCTGGAGAAACCATTGGCCGTCGCCAGGAGACGAAAACGCGGAGCTAATTCGGGATCAAATGCTGCACAACGTGGGAAATCTCACGTTATTGACGGAGCGGCTCAACCCAGCGCTGAGCGATAGTAGTTTCGACGTGAAGCGTCCTGAAATCACGAAGAGCCTGCTCGCCCTGAATGCTCACTTTCAGACTGCGCACCGGAACGGTTCATCTGCCGTATGGTCCGAACAAGAGATTCGGCAACGTGCTGATGTTTTGCTGAAAGTGGCGCTAAAAATCTGGCCCCATCTCGCTACTGCATAGACGTTTTACTTGCCTGTGAGCATCGTTACAGACGAAGCTATCAGCGCGTAGGCAGGTCGGACGACAATTGCCGGGGTTAACTCGATCTTTGAAAAAAGTCAAACGCAGCGCGAATAACCTATTCGCGCTGCCGCGTCTAAGCATCCTGTCATGCCACCCGGTCAAGCGCGAGCGATAGCAGATCACGCTGATAGCTGTAGCGCCGGACGACAACGTTCAGGAGAACGCCTCCGATTGCTAGGCCGCCCGTGAATGCTAGCCCGTAGAGGAAGACGTCTTGGCGCCAACCACTTCCGATGCTCTGAAATTCCTTCCATGCGGCCCATCCCATACCCGCTAGCGCAAGAATGGCAATCTTGTCCGCACCACCGAGGAAGAATCCCAAGTGTCCTTTGAGTCGTTCGATCTTGATCGCTAACAACTTATCGGGTTTTTCAAGCAGTTTCTTTTCAAAACCGCTAAGTTGCTTCGCATTATTTAAATCATGCTCGACTTCGAGCAGCATCCGCTTATGTGCATTCTTCCGAAACCGAAGAACCGTAACCGCACTAGCAGGCTGCTGAAGTACACCCGAGTTGAAGAGGCCCCGCTCCAATTACGCGACTCTCGTCGCAAGATTTTTCGCATTGTGCAGATTCAATGCGAATTCACCGTCCCTTTAAGCGTTTTGAGGC
>NZ_JBFPKG010000084.1:0-17326 GCF_040948665.1 Paraburkholderia sp. BR14320 | reverse complement strand
GCGCCGCAAGCTGCGGACGGAACACCAGCGCGATCGCGGTAACCAGTAGCGCCGCGCCGAGCACGACCTGGATCAGCCGGCCCGCGCGCGGCGTGTCCATTCCGTAGCGATGCAGCAGGATCAGCGTGATGGTGGCCGCGGGCACGCTGCCGGCCGCGAGGCGCAGCGTGACCAGCCAGTCGACCGAGCCCTTCAGGCCGTGCACCAGCGTGCCGGTCGCCTTGGTGGCGGCCGCGTACAACAGGTCGGTGCCGACCGCGGTGGCAGGGTGCACGTTGAATAGCAGGACGAGGATCGGCGTCATCAGCGAGCCGCCGCCGACGCCCGTCAGCCCGACCAGAAAGCCGACGAACAGGCCGGAGACGGAGTACAGCAGATCGATGTGGGGAAGTGCCATTAAGCGGACAGCTGACGCAGCGCGGGTGAAGGGTTGGGCGGCAAGGCCGGCGGACGCGCCGGGCGGCTGGCGGCGGCGGTGTGCGGTGCGCTGCACGGCCGCGTCGGCCGACGCCTGAGCGGCGAAAGGCGCTATTGTCGCAAAACTGCCGCGCCCGCGTGCGGCACTTACTCAGGAGACCGCGTCGCGGCCGGTAACGGGCCGCGTTCGGTGGCTACGGCGCGGGTGCGCCGCATCGGGTGCGAGGCGCCGCTCAGAGCGCGCGGCGGATTTCGACGACGCCGAACGCCGCGAGCATGAGGCCGACCACGCGATCGATCGCGTGGCGCAGCCTGCTGCCGATCGCATGACGCGCGAGCGACACGATCGTCACCAGACAGCACCACCACGCGATCGAACCGGCGAACACGCCGCCGACCGTCGTCAGCGCGATGGCTGGCGAGAACGCGCCGCGCGGTGCGAGCGTCGTGAACAGCGCCGCGAACATGATGATGGTCTGCGGATTGGTCAGCGTCAGCAGCAGCGCGCTCGCGTACGCACGCAGTGCGCCGGCGCGGCCGATCTGCGCGAGCTTGCCATTGCTGTTGCCGTTGCCGTCGGCGCTTTCGGCGGGCGGTTTCTGCAGCAGTGCGCGCACGCCGAGATACAGCAGGAACAGGCCGGCGAGCAGATGCAGCGGACGGTCGTACGCGAGCATGAACTGCGAAATGCCGACGAGGCCGAGCGCGGCGATCAGCCCGTAGGCCGCGTCGCCGCTCGCGATGCCGAAGCCGATCGCGAGTCCCGCGCGCGGGCCGCCGGTCAGCGTGCGACGAATGCACAGCATGCCCATCGGGCCGACCGGCGCGGCGATCGCCAGCCCGACGCCTGCAGCGGTGGAAAACAAACTGGTGGTGGACATGAGCAGGTTCTCGAGCGGTTGTTCTGGTCGGAGCTGTCGCCTGCGGGCTGCGGGCGCACTCGCCAGCATAGCCAGACCGGAAATCGCGGGCAAGGGTGGAGGGTAAGACTCACCGCGCAATGACTCGCTTCAGCGGATCGTCCAGCATGGCGATAAAGCTAATATCGCCGCGTCGGTTACAACGGTTTTAGCCAGAGAAAAACAACAATGCCGCTGAGTTGTTCAACTGAACGGTATTGCAGCTCAATGCCGCCTTTTTTGATTTGTCGTTATATCGTAAAAAATCGTCAAAAAATGAGATGGCCAGAGCAATCGTTAATGTCTGTCAAGAAAGTTTTGTCTCAAATTATAGGGGGTGACCGCGCCTCTGTTTGCATGGTTAATTCGCCAGGTATTTTTCGGGAAATCAAAAGAGGTTATATGGTCATAGAGAGGTGGTGTAATGCCTGATGCGCTTTGAGCAGCAGTAACGACGAGATCGACCGCCTCTGCAGGACTGGTGAGCACGCATCAACTGCCGATATCGCTGTTTGCAGCCAAAGGAATTTCGAGCAAATTTACGCAAAATTGAATTCCACAATCAAATCGTTGGAAGCTGAGTTGAGCAAAGGCGATGTTGATTTGGAGGCCGATAACAATCCTGTCGCATTGCCTTACTTTGAGAATGGACAAAGGGCATGGGTCGAATATCGCGACAATCAGTGTTACGCTGAGACCTATTCATTAGGCGAAGCATCGATGCGTTATGTGACGTTTTGGGATTGCATGGCGCGCATAGCGAAAGAGCTGATAAGTGATCTTCAGAGCACTGAAGACTAAGGAAAGGCAACCGCGCCTCAAAAGAGTCGCCTCGCCTTGCGAGGCTTTCCATTCGAGCGTCAATTGCTTGTTCAACTGCTTGTTTCTGCCCGGCAAGCCGTGGTTATAGCCGCACCGCAAGTGACAGAAGCCCTCCACGGCCTTCCGCGATGAACCATAATTCCCCCACTCCCAACTCCCGAATCCGCTCCGCCGATGTGGCAAATCGATCAGGTCACGCTGCGCTTGTTCATCGCCGTGTGCGAGGAAGGCACGATCGCGCGCGCGGCGGAGCGCGAGTTCATCGCGCCGTCGGCGGTCAGCAAGCGGCTCGCCGATCTCGAAGCGCTCGTCGACGTTGCACTGCTGTCGCGCAGCCAGCGCGGCGTGCGCCCGACCGCCGCCGGCGAAGCGCTGTTGCGCCACGCGCGGCTCATCATGCGCGGCCACGAACGCCTGCAGGCCGAACTCAGCGAATATGCGGCCGGCGCGCGTGGCCATGTGCGGGTGCTGGCGAACGTATCGTCGATGGTGGAGTTTCTGCCCGAGGCGTTGTCCGCGTTTTTGCAGGCGAATCCGGCGATCCGGGTCGATGTCGAGGAGCGCGTCAGCGCGGACATCGTGCGCGGGCTCGAAGAGGGCGTCGCCGATCTGGGCATCTGTCGCGACACGGTGCCGCTCGGCAGTCTCGACACGCTGCCGTATCGCGCCGACCATCTGGCGCTGATCGTGCCGCGCGCGCATCCGCTCGCGGGTGAGACGCAGGTCGGCTTTGAGCAGACGCTCGGATTCGATCATCTGGGGCTCGCCTCGAATGCGTCGGTCAATGCGCTGATGCAGCGCATCGCGCTGGAGAAGGGCAGCGAGTTGAATTACCGCACCTATGTATCGACGTTCGATGCCGCCTACCGCTTCATCCAGGCGGGACTCGCGGTCGCGATCCTGCCGCGCGAGGCTCTGCCGCGCCATGCGGCCGACGAGTACGGCATCGTCGCCGTGCCCTTGCGCGAGGCGTGGGCCGAGCGGCGTTTTGTTATTTGCATGCGCGATCGCGCGGCGTTGACGCTGGCGGCCGCGCGTTTGCTCGAGCATTTACTGGGCGCCAGGTAAGACGGACAGCGCACCCGGTCACTCGCACCGACAGTCCCTGATACCTCCCGGGCGACGCCCTTCCTCACCTCTCCAGACAAACCCCTAAGCATTTCACCCAGGCGGGCGCGAAAGCCCGCCGCCTCGGCCTGGGCGGCCATCGCGAGCGGCGATGTCGGGCGTCGTCAATGCAGACTTTGCCGCGCGCCGGCACGCGGGCACGCTGTGATCCAGTTAGCGCATCACTTGTACCCAGCGGGTCTCCGAAACCCGCGTCCACATCCAGGATTCAAACCGATGAATGACGCCCGCGAGCGTGTCGTCGTGACCGAAGTCGGTCTGCGCGACGGTCTGCAAAGCATTGCCCGCATCATGTCCACCGACGACAAGCGCCGCTGGATCGACGCCGCGTATACGGCCGGCGTGCGCCATATGGAAGTCGCGTCGTTCGTGCCGGCGAGGCTGCTGCCGCAAATGGCCGACGCCGCCGCCGTCGTCGCGCACGCCCGTAGCTATGACGATCTGAGCGTCACGGCGCTCGTGCCGAACCTGAAGGGCGCGCTGCACGCGCTCGATGCCGGCGTACAGCGCATCGTCGTGCCGATTTCGGTGAGCGTCGCGCATAGCGTCGCGAACGTGCGCAAGACGCCCGCCGAGATGATCGATGCGTTCTCCGCGATGCGTGAGCTGATCGATCGCGCGTCTTCGGCTGGTGCTCGCCGCGTCGAGTTGATCGCCGGTTTGTCGACGGTGTTCGGCTGCACGCTGCAAGGCGCCGTGCCGTACGCGGATATCGCCGCGATCGCGCGCGCCGCGATGCAGTCCGGCGCCGACGTGATCGCGCTCGGTGACACGACCGGCGAGGCGACGCCGCGCCAGGTCGGCGAGGTGATCGAGCTAGTGCGCGACGTCGCGGGCAACAAACTGCGTTCGCTGCATTTCCACGACACGCGCGGCCTCGGTCTCGCCAACACGCTGGTCGCGCTGCAGCACGGGATTCGCGAGTTCGATGCGTCGCTGGCCGGTCTCGGCGGCTGTCCGCATGCGCCGGGTGCGACCGGCAACGTCAATGCCGAAGACCTCGTGTTCATGCTCGACAGCATGGGTTACGACACTGGTATCGACATCGCGCGGCTGCTCGCCTCGCGCGCGGTGCTCGCCCAGGCGCTGCCGGGCGAACCGCTGTATGGCTATCTCGCGCGAGCGGGATTGCCGAAGCAGTTCGCGCACGCGCAACCGGCCGCGCGCGAATCCGCCGGGTCCTCCGAATCTGTACGTGATTCCCATTGTTCCATTCCGCAGGTGCCGCAATGACTCCGCTTTCCTCCGCTACCTCCGCTTCGTCTTCGACGTCTTCGCCGCAGCCGGGCACGTTGCCGCTCGCGGGCATCCGCGTGATCGAGTTGTCGCATATGGTGATGGGCCCGACCTGCGGCATGATTCTCGGCGACCTCGGCGCCGAAGTGATCAAGGTCGAGCCGCCGCGCGGCGACAGCACACGCCGGCTGCTCGGCACCGGCGCGGGCTTTTTCCGCACCTTCAATCGCAACAAGAAAAGCGTCGCGCTCGATCTCGACAGCGAAGCCGGTCTCGCCGCGCTGAAGCAACTCGTCGATAGCGCCGACGTCTTCGTCGAAAACTTCAAACCCGGCCGCATGGCGAGTCTCGGCCTCGATTACGCGACGCTGCGCGAGCGCAATCCGAAGCTGATCTACGTGTCGCATAAGGGCTTTCTCAATGGTCCGTACGAACATCGTCTGGCGCTCGACGAAGTCGTGCAGATGATGGCGGGTCTCGCGTACATGACCGGGCCGGTGGGCCGTCCGCTGCGCGCGGGCAGCTCGGTCAACGACATCATGGGCGGCATGTTCGGCGCGATCGGCGTGCTGGCCGCGCTGCACGAGCGGCACGCGAGCGGCCGCGGCAAGGAGGTGCAGAGCGCGCTGTTCGAGAATTGCGTGCTGCTGAGTGCGCAGCACATGCAGCAGTTCGCGGCGACCGGCGTGGCCGCCGCGCCGATGCCCGAGCGCATCAGCGCCTGGGCCGTCTACGACGTGTTCACGCTCGCGCATGGCGAGCAGATGTTCATCGCCGCGACCGGCGACGCGCAGTGGCGCGCGCTGTGCGCGATTCTCGAGCGCGACGATCTGCTCGCCGATGCGCGCCTCGCGACCAACAACGACCGCGTGCTCGCGCGCGGCTGGCTACTGCAGACGCTCGGCGAAAGCCTGAGCCGTTTCGACGGCGCGACGCTTGTGCCGCTGTTCGAGCGCAATCACATTCCGTTCGCGTCGATCACGAAGCCCGAAGAACTGTTCGACGATCCGCACCTGAATGCGAGCGGCGGCCTCGTGCCGCTGACGCTCGACGACGGCAGCGAAACCGCGATGCCATTACTGCCGATTTCGCTCGACGGTGCGCGTCTCGGGCCGCGCCAGCCGATCGCGAAGATCGGCGAGCACACCGTCGACGTGCTGCGCGAACTCGGCTTCGACGACGCGCGGATCGCGGAACTGAGCGGTGCCGAGCAATCGCGGGCGCCGGGCGCGGCTGCATGAGCGGTTGCATGAACATCGTGCCGCGCCGCACCCGTTGCAACAGGCAATAAACCAAAAACTCTGGAGACGGACGATGAAATCGTCGAATCAGGCGATGTACGCCACTGCGCTCGGCGAGGCGGCCGGCGCGCTCGATGGCTCACCCACGGACGCGGGCGCCGATGCGTCAGCGCCGGACCGCGCCGGCGCGATCGCGCTCGATGGCGCGCGGATTTCAGCGCGGCTCGACCGGCTACCCGCGACCCGCACGATCTGGCAGCTCGTGATGCTGCTGAGCTTCGGCATGTTCTTCGAACTCTACGACCTGATGTACTCCGGCTACATCGCGCCGGGCCTCGTGCACAGCGGACTGCTCACCGCCACGACGCGCGGCTTGTTCGGCACGAGCGGCGTCGCGAGTTTCATCGCCGCGCTGTTCGCGGGCCTGTTCATCGGCACGGCGGCGTGCGGCTTTCTCGCCGACCGCTTCGGCCGCCGTGCGATCTTCACGTGGTCGCTGCTGTGGTATACGGCGGCCAACGTCGTGATGGCGTTCCAGCACACGGCGCTCGGCTTGAACTGCTGGCGCTTCATCGCGGGGATCGGCATCGGTGTCGAGATCGTCACGATCGGCGCGTATATCTCCGAACTCGTGCCGAAGCACATTCGCGGGCGCGCTTCGGCGTGTTCGCAGGCGGTCGGCTTCTGCGCGGTGCCGATCGTCGCGTTCCTGTCATATCTGCTGGTGCCGCAACGCGTGTTCGGTCTCGATGGCTGGCGTGTGGTCGTGCTGATCGGCGCGATTGGCGCGATCGTCGTGTGGTGGATTCGCAGGGGTTTGCCGGAGAGCCCGCGCTGGCTCGCGCAAAAGGGCCGCCTCGCAGAAGCCGACGCGGTGATGACGCGTCTCGAAGCACGCGTCGCGCGCGAGTATCAGCGCCAATGCGGCCTGCCGTTGCCCGAGCCCGCGCTGCCCGAACCGGTGCGCGCGCGGGCGGCGTTTCGCGATCTGCTGGTGCCGCCGTATCGCAAGCGCACGCTGATGCTGATCCTCTTTCACGTGTTCCAGACGATGGGCTACTACGGCTTCGCGAACTGGATTCCGACGCTGCTGATCAAGCAAGGCATTACGGTGACGACGAGTCTGATGTACGCGAGCATCATCGCGATTGCGGCGCCGCTCGGGCCGTTGCTGGGATTGCTGATCGCCGATCGCTTCGAGCGCAAGAGCGTCATCATCTGGATGGCGGCGGTCAACGTCGTGTGCGGACTCGCGTTCAGCCAGGCGCGCGAGACGGTGCTGCTCGTGAGTCTCGGCGTGTGCCTCGTGCTCGCGGGCAACATCATTTCGTACAGCTATCACGCGTACCAGGCCGAGCTGTTTCCGACCGGCATCCGGGCGCGCGCGGTGGGCTTCGTTTATTCGTGGAGCCGGATTTCGGCGATGTTCTCGGCGTTCGTGATCGCCGCCTGCCTCGGCCGCTTCGGCGTGAACGGTGTGTTCGTGTTCATCTCGGCGGCGATGGCGGTCGTCATGGTCGCGATCGGTACGCTGGGGCCGAAGACCCGCGATGTCGCGCTCGAGGATATTTCGAAGTAGCCCGGGTCTGACAGGCCTTAGGAGTCCTGGCGAGTCTCGTCGTTGCTCGACAGCCGGTCCGACACGTTGCCGAGGAGCAGCGCAAGCAGCACGACGCCGATCATCGCGAACAGGAACCCGCCGATCATCGTGGCAAGTATCAGCGTGATCCATGAAATGCCGTTCATGTGTGCGGTTCCAGCGCGTTGGTCGGGGGCATCGTAACCCGTTCAACATCACATCTATGTGCGCTTGCCCGCCGTAAGCCTGTCAGGCGACGCCGAACTATCGTCGCGACGTGCCATGACGCGGCGCGTTCTCGATGGTGTCACCGTCGTTGCGTAATGGGAAAGCGGACTTCGTTCGCTGTCCGCGACCATCCTTGCGAAGAACCTCATAGTGCATTTCCGCAAGCGGTTGGCGGAAATGCACCCGGCCGCACCCGATGTATTCCGCCATTGGCCCGCCTATTGCGGTGGCGCTAAAGTTGTCCGATATCCATGTTTCAGGTCTGAAACGTTAATCGCCGTCTTTATATTCCGTCCGTCAATAAAAATGATTTAAATAATTTTTTCTGGCGCGTTGAGTGCTTGTATTGAACGGTGGAATGGGCGGTCGCGCCGTGCTTGCGTCGATGGGTTACGGGAGCTTGCCGAGAAGCCGGGCTCACATGAGAGGGTGGAGTTTGTTCCACTCATCGCCGGCGATTTCCGGCAAAAAATCGCTTTTAAAATACGCTCTGCCAGGTGGATTAAGCGAAGACACGCCGTTTTTCGAGTAGCCTCGCAGTGTGCGCTGGCGTACGCATTCATTTTTTAAATTGCATTAAGATTCACGAGTGCATATTCAACCATATGCGGATAGACGATTAATCCATTGAAAAGACGGTCGTTTCGGTATTGAGCCGAATTGCACTGGCCGATCACGTAGTCATAGTGCCAATATGTCTGCACTTTCGGACATGGCGGCAGAGCGCCGGAGGTCGTCGCTATGATGCACTGCGCGGAGTTCGCATTGTGCGTGATCGTAAAAGGTGTAGTTGATCGTTTTCTGTCGAGAGGATGACTATGACCTGCGCGAGTCTCGAGTCTGCAATGCTGCGCTGGGTGCATGCGCCGAACAAGGGCGTGCGTCGTGTCGCGATTCTGTTGTTCAACGACTGCTCGCTGCAAGGAGCGGGAGTTATCGCCGAGGTGTTCCAGGCTGCCAACGAGCTCTCAACTTCCGGTTCGGGCGCGTGGCTGTACGACGTTTCGTTTTTATCCGCCGACGGCGGCATGGTGAGTTCGTCGTCGGGGTTGCGCGTATGGACCGACGGACTCGACGCGCGCCATTACGTCGGCTTCGATGCGCTCTATGTGGCGGGCGGCAAGGGCGCGGCGTCGGCGGCGCGCGATGAGCGGCTGCTCGGATGGCTGCGCCGGGTGCGCCGCAACACCTCGATGATCCGCTCGATCGCCGAAGGGCGCGCGGTGCTCGACGCGGCGGCGCTGCCCGAGGACAAGGATGGCAGCGACCTGCGCCAGCCAACTGTGGCGAGGAATGGTGCGGGCCCCGCAGAGCAGGGCGCCGTCGAACTGAGCGACCGGCTGGAATCGATGCGCAGTGCGCTCGCGATGATTAAGCGCGATCTGGGCAACGCGACCGCGCGCTCGGCTGCCGAACGGCTGCTGTCGGACTCGTGCACGAACCTCGCGCCGCTGCTCGGCGAGGACGGCGGCATGAGTCCCGGCGACAAGGTTCGCGCTGCGGCGCGCTGGCTGCAGGAAAACTGCCAGCAGGCGATTTCGATTGCGGATGCCGCGCAGTTCGCGGCGATGAGCGAGCGCAACTTCCTGCGTCGCTTCAAGATGGAAATGGGTATCACGCCGTCGAGTTTCCTGTTGCACGAGCGCCTCGCGGTGACGTGCAGCCTATTGACCGAATCGGAACTGCCGGTCGACAAGATCGCCCGTCGCACCGGGATGGGCAACGGCGACCGGCTCGCGAAAGTGTTTCGCAAGCGGATGAGGATTTCGCCGACCGAGTTCAGGATTCAAAGCCGCCGCATGGCGGGCGAGTAGCGCCGACGGAGCCAGCCCGGTCACCGCGCAGTGCAGGCGGGGCCGGTCCGTTGTTCGTTGTACCTTGCAGACCGATGAGGATTCCAGACATGTTGACGCAGGCAGGTGTGAGCGCCCGATCCGTCGAGCCGAACGGCGCAAGCGCCGGGGTTGCTGGCGCGCGCTGCGCGCACATCGTCCCGGTCATTCTCGCGGGCGGCTCGGGCACGCGGCTTTGGCCGGTGTCGCGCGAAAACTTTCCGAAGCAGCTGATCGACGTGGTCGGCTCCGACTCGCTGCTGCAGGCGACCGCGCGGCGGCTCGAGGGCTTCCCGGCGGGCTGGAGCGTCGACGCATCGCCGATCGTCGTGTGCGGCGAGGAGCATCGCTTCGTGATCGCCGAACAGTTGCATGAAAACGGCGTCGACGCGCGTCTGATCGTCGAGCCTGCGCGCCGTGACACGGCGCCAGCGCTGACACTCGCGGCCTCGCTCGCGTGCGCCGCCGGCGACGACGCGATCCTGATCGTGATGCCGGCCGATCACGCGATTGCCGACGTGCCCGCGCTGCAGCGCGCACTGGCGTGCGCGGCGCACCACGCGAGCGAGGGCGCGATCGCGACGCTCGGCGTGCCGCCGACGCGTCCCGACACCGGCTTCGGCTATATCCGCATCGGCGCGGCTTTGGCCGCTGGCGGCCACGCGATCGACGGCTTCGTCGAGAAGCCCGCCGAGGAAATCGCGCGGCAATACCTGACGGCAGGCACGTACTGGTGGAATAGCGGCATCTTCATCGTGCGCGCGCGCGTGTGGCTCGACACGCTCGCGTCGCTGCGGCCCGACATGCATGCGCCGTGCACGAGCGCGTTCGCGAGCGGCAAGCAGGACGGCGACGTGTTCCGGCCGTCGCACGACGCGTTCCTCGACGTGCCCGCCGATTCGATCGACTACGCGGTGATGGAGCGCCTGACCGAACCGCCGCCGGCAGAAGGCGACAGCGCGAGCAACGCTGAAACGCAAGGCGCGGCGCAGAGCGAGACGCAAGCGCGAAGCCCGGCCGCAGACATGCCGCCCGGCGTCGTGATCCCGCTCGAAGCCGGCTGGTCCGACCTCGGTTCGTGGGACGCGGTATGGGCCGCGATGGAAAAGGACCCGAACGGCAATGCCGGGCGCGGCCGCGTGACGTTCGAAGGCGCGGTGTCCTGCTATGCGCATTCGGAAGGGCGGCTCGTCGCGTGCGTCGGCACGGCCAACGTCGTCGTGGTCGAGACCGCCGACGCGGTGCTCGTGGTGGATCGCTCGCATGTGCAGGACGTCAAGGGGCTCGTGTCGCGCATCAAGGCGCAGCACGCGCCGGAGGCCGACGCGCACCGCAAGGTGCGGCGCCCGTGGGGCTTTTACGACTCGATCGATCGCGGCGAGCGCTTCCAGGTCAAGCGCATCGTCGTGACGCCCGGCGCGAAGCTGTCATTGCAACTGCATCATCACCGCGCCGAGCATTGGGTGGTCGTGCGCGGCACTGCGCTCGTCACGCGCGGCGAAGAGCAGTTCCTGCTCAGCGAAAACGAATCGACCTACATTCCGCTCGGCACGCGTCACCGGCTGGAAAACCCGGGCAGGGTGCCGCTCGAAATCATCGAAATTCAGTCGGGTACCTATCTCGGCGAAGACGACATCGTGAGGTTTGACGACAACTACGGCCGCTGCCCGTAGGCAGCCCATGTACACCCTTTTTGCGTACAGGAAGGCAGAACGAGGTAAGGAAAATGCGCAAGTTTCAGGATCTGCTCGCGCGGATTTTCGATGTCGCTTTGGTATTGGCGGGTGCGACCGTGGCGTCGCGGATCCGCTTCGACTATCTCGGCCAGTCGGGTTTCTACTGGGCGCTGGTGATGTTTTCGGCTGCGTTCGCGCTCGCGATCTTCCCCGCGTTCGGGGTGTACGAATCATGGCGCGGCCGCTCGAAGCTCGGGCTCGCCGGGCAGGTGTCGCTCGCGTGGCTGATCGTGCAGGCCTGCGCGCTCGTGCTGATGTACTCGCTGCATCGCATCGATATCGTGTCGCGGCTGTGGTTCTCGTACTGGACCGCGACGACGGGCGGCCTGCTGATCGCGAATCGGGTAATTGCGCACGCGGTGCTCGCGCGGGCGCGCGGCGCGGGAATGAACCTGCATCAGGTCGCGATCGTCGGCAGCGGCTCGCAGTGCGATGCGATCCTGCGCCGCATCGAGTCGGCGCCGAGCGCGGGCTTTCGCGCGACCGCCGTCTACAACACGCGCCCGGACGACTCCGGCGTGACGAATCCGCGTGTGCCGGTGTTCGATCGCGTCGATCTATTGGCCAACTACATTCGCACTAACGATGTGCACGAGCTATGGCTGATGCTGTCGCTGTCCGAAGAGCCGCTGATCTGCGCGCTGATCGACGAGTTCCGCGACGACCTCGTGAATATCCGCTTCATGCCGGACGTGCGCAGCCATTCGCTGTTCGAAGGCAGCGGCGTGGTCGATCTGCTCGGCGTGCCGGCGATCAATCTGGTCGCCTCGCCGCTGTCGGCCAACGCGATGCTGAAGAAGGAAATTTTCGACCGGCTGTTCGCGGCGACCGCGATCGTGGCCCTCGCGCCGCTGCTCGTTTGCATCGCGATCGCGGTGAAGCTCTCGTCGCGCGGACCGGTGCTGTTCAAACAGAAGCGCAAGGGCGCGGACGGCCGCGTGTTTACGATCTACAAGTTCCGCTCGATGCGCGTGCATACCGAAGCGAAGGGCACCTTGAGCCAGGCGACGCGCAACGACAAGCGCGTGACGAAAGTGGGCGCGTTTTTGCGCCGCACGAGCCTCGACGAGCTGCCGCAATTTTTCAACGTGTTGCGTGGCGACATGTCGGTCGTAGGACCGCGTCCCCATGCACTCGAGCACGACGACCTCTATCAGAAGGTGGTCGCGGGCTATATCAATCGCTACCGGATCAAACCGGGAATCACGGGCTGGGCGCAGATCAACGGCTTCCGTGGCGAAACCGACCGCATCGAGAAGATGGAGCGTCGCGTCGAACATGACCTGTACTACCTGGGTCACTGGTCGTTCGCACTCGATATGCGGATCATCGGCGCGACGATTGTCGCCGGACTGGTGCATCGAAACGCTTATTAGAAAGTCATAACAACGCCTCGGGGCGAAGGAGTAAAGATCATGAGCTCACTTGGTTTTCGCACAGGAAGTCTTGTGGTTTTCGCTAGTGCGGCAGTATTGCTTTCCGGATGCCAAATCGTGCCGGGACAACGGATGATCACGCCGGCCGGGATTCAGGACACGGGTGGCGAATTCAGTACCGAAGCTTCGCAGCAGAAGCAGATTCCGATCACCGATATCAATCTGGAACTGCTGAGGAAGATTGGTGCCGATCAGAAGGCTTCCCAACTTCCGCCGGAGACGGCGGGGCTGTTCGGCAAGCCGGCGCCTTACAAGCTGGGCCCTGGCGACGTGCTGCAGATCGTCGTGTGGGATCACCCGGAACTCGCGGCCGCTCTGGGCCAGCCGCCGAGCAATTCGCGCCCTAGCGATGCGATGCCGGGCTTCCTGATCGATGAAACCGGCGACATCCAGTTTCCGTATGCGGGCACACTGCACGTCGTGGGCAAGACCGTCTCGCAGATCCAGCGCGAATTGAATCAGCGTTTGAGCAAGGTGTACCAGAAGCCTGAGATAACGGTGCGCGTCGCGTCGTTCCGTAACGCGACGGTCTATGTCGATGGCGAAGTGCGCACGCCGGGCACGCAATCGATCAACGACGTCCCGATGTCGCTGACGAACGCGATCGGCCTGGGCGGCGGCTTCACCACGACCGCGGATCGCAGCCGCGTCGATCTGATCCGCAACGGCACGACCTATAGGCTGAACATCGACGACCTCGTCAAACGCGGCCGCAATCCGTCGGAAATCTATCTGCAGCCGGGCGATACCGTGCGCGTGAACGCGCGCGAAGACAGCGGCGTCTACGTGATGGGCGAAGTCAACAAGCCGGCCACGGTGCTGCCGCTGCGCAACGGTTCGCTGACGCTGTCGCAGGCGATCTCCGACGGCGGCAGCTTCGACTCGAACACGGCCTCGGGGCAGCAACTGTTCGTGATCCGCAATTCGACCAGCGAGTCGCCGCAGATCTATCACCTCGATGCGACCTCGCCGGTGGCGATGCTGCTCGCGAACCAGTTCGAGCTGCAGCCGAAGGACATCGTGTACGTCGGCCAGGGCGGTCTCGTTCGCTTCAACCGCGTGCTGAACCTGCTGTTGCCGGCGATCAACGCGGCGGTGACGGGAGTCGTCGTGTCGAAGTGACGCAGGTGTGACGCGATATCTGAACCGGCAGGCCTTGTTGGGTGAAAAACATGGCAATCAATTACGAAAATCGCTACGCCGGCGTGTATGAACCGGGGCAGTTGCATCTGTCGGACTACGTGCGCACGGTCGTGCGCGGTTGGCGCACGATCCTCATCGTGACGCTGATCGCGCTCGCGCTCGGTAGCGCGTACGCGTTCCTCACGCCGCCGGTCTATCGTTCGGACGTGCTGTTTCACGTTCAGGACAGGACGGCGAACGCGGCGAACGTCAATGCGAACGGCCGGGATGCGGCATCGCCGCTTCCCGGCGCGTACGATTCGAAGCCGTCGACCGCGGCGCAGATCGAGCTTTTGAAGTCGCGTCTCGTCACTGAGGAAGCGGTCCGCGCGCTGCACCTCGACATCACGGCGAAGCCGCGTTATCTGCCGGTGATCGGCAGCAAGATCGCGGGACTCGTGAACGGGCACTGGTGGTTCCGGCTGCCGTCGTTCATCAACCTGCGCGGCTTCGCGTGGGGCAACGAGAGCATCGCGGTGTCGCGCTTCGACGTGTCGAAGGACCTGTATGGCGAGACCTTCACGCTGATTGCGGGCGCCGGCAACACCTTCATGCTGCGCGATCCTCACGGCAGCGCGATTCTGTCGGGGCGCGTCGGCGAGACCGTGCGGACCGACACCGCGGTCGGGCCGATCACGCTGCACGTCGACACACTGGTCGGCGCACCGGGCTCGCGTTTCGAACTGACGCGCGCTTCGACGCTCGGCACGGTGGAGCGTCTGGCGAAGACGATGGTCGTGCAGGAGACGGCCGAGGACTCCGGCGTGATCCGCGTGAGCCTCGAAGGCGCCGATCCGGCGCTGACCGCGGCGATCGTCAACAACGTGGCGCGCCAGTTCGTGCGTCAGGATCTGGCGAGCCGTTCGAGCGAGTCCGATCACACGCTCGCGTATCTCGAGCAGCAACTGCCCGCCGCGCGCAAGGCGCTCGACGATGCGGAAGAGCGCTACGGCAAGTTCCGCAATACCCATGGCACCGTCGATCTCGGCGAGGAAAGCAAGCTGCTGCTGCAGCAGATCGTCGACAACAAGACGAAGCTGCTCGATTTGCAGCAGCAGCGCGCGGAGCTATTGCAGAAGTTCACGCCGAACCATCCGACGGTCGCCGCGCTCGATGCGCAGATCGCCGCGTTGCAGGGCGCACAGAGCACGATGAACCGCAGCGTTTCGACGATGCCCGACACCGAGCAGACCGCGCTGCGTCTGCAGCGCGACGTGCACGTGAACACCGATCTGTACACGAACCTGCTCAACAGCGTGCAGCGGCTGCGGGTGGCGCAGGCCGGGCAGGTGGGCGGCGTGCGCGTGGTGGACTTCGCCGAAACGCCCGACGATCCGGTGCGGCCGAAGCGCATGCTGGTGATCTTGATGTCGCTCGGCGGCGGCCTCGTGCTCGGCTTGCTGCTGGTGTTCCTGAAGCGCGCGATGCGCGGCGGCGTGGAGCGCCCGGACGAACTCGAGGGGATGCTCGGCGTGCCGGTATTCGCGGTGGTGCCGCGCAGCCGGACGCAATTGCGCCTGCAGGAAAAGGTGTCGCTGCGCCAGCGCGGGCAGCATGTGCTCGCGCAGCAGGCGCCCGAGGACCTCGCGGTGGAAGGCGTGCGCAATCTGCGCACGTCGCTGCAGTTGTCGCTCGATCATGCGGCCAATAACGTCGTGATGATCACCGGCTCGCGGCCCGATGCGGGCAAGTCGTTCCTGTCGGTGAATCTGGCGACGCTGGTCGCGTCGGCGAACAAGCGCGTGCTGATCATCGACGGCGACATGCGGCGCGGCGACGTGCATTCGCATTTCGGCGTCAGCCATCGGCCGGGACTGTCCGACGTGCTGTGCGGCGGCGATCTTAACGCGATGATCCAGCGCGACGTGCTGCCCGGCCTCGACGTGCTCGCGAAAGGCACGCTGCCCTCGCACCCGGCCGAACTGCTGATGAGCCGACGCTTCGAGGCGATGCTCGAGCTGCTGAAGCCGCAATACGACGTCGTGATCATCGATACGCCGCCGGTGCTCGCCGTGACCGATTCGACGCTGATCGGCAAATACGCGGCGACGTCGCTGCTCGTCGTGCGGCATGGGCGTCAGCCGCTGCACGAGATCATCGAAACCGCCAAACGCCTGCGTAACGGTGGCGTCGGCTTGCGCGGCGTGCTGCTCACCGACGTGCCGCAGGAAGCCGCGTTCCTCGGCTCGGGGTATCAGGGCGGCTATTACGGCTACGACAGCATCGTCGGCTGACACGGCCGACCGCGCGGCGCATCTCTCGGGGCGCCGGGCGGGCGGGCGTGATTGGCGGCATCTTTGTGCCGCCATCTCGCGGGATCCCTCGCAGTCCTTCGCTCAGTGGTGGCGCAGCAGATCGCGCAATGCGCGCGACTCTTCCGCCGTCGGCTGCATGGTCTGCCACGCCGACTCGTTCGACGCGAGCGCGGCGAGCCGCTGCGCGGCCCTGCTGCTCGAATCGATCCGCAACGCTTCGTTGGCGTTGCGCGACGCGCACTCCCAATGTCCGACGTTGCCGCAGCCGCGCGCGAGACTCAGCAACGCGTCGCGCTGCTGCTCTAGCGTGCTCACCTGGGCGCGCATGCGGCGCGCGTCGCGATTATTGGGCTGCGCGGTGATGGCCGCCGCGATGCGCACTTTGGTCGCCGACAGATTGCCTCGTTGCAGGTAGCCGCGCGCGGCGATCAGATTGCGCTCTGCATCGGCGCGCTGTTTGTCGGCTAGCGTGAGCGGGGCGGCCATCGTGTCGGTGTTGCTGCTGGGGTTGGTGTTGATCGACGCGACCGCCGTACCGCGCGGCGTGGGCGCGGCGACGGCCGCGCTCGATTTCGGCGTTGGTGCTGCGGTGGGTGCGGTCGTGACGACGAGTGGAGACGATGGCACGACGGGCGGCGTGGTCGCAACGACTGGCGTTGACGGTCGCGCTGGGACGGGTGCGGTCGCGACTACGGGTGGTGATGAGCGCGCTACGGTGGGCGTGGTCGCCTCGACGGGCGGTGACGAGCGCGTCACGGTGGGTGGTGAGGATGGCGCGACGGTCGGCGCGGTCGCCACGACGGGCGGTGACGAACGCGTCACGGTAGGCACGGACGCGACGACGGGCGGTGCCGATCGCGCTACGGTGTGCGCGGACGCCGCGACGGGCGGTGCCGATCGCGCTACGGTGTGCGCGGACGCCGCGACGGGCGGCGCCGATCGCGTCACGGTAAGCGGGGACGCGACGACGGTCGGTGCCGTGCGCGCCACTGTTGGCGCGGTCGCCATGACGGGCGGTGGGGATGGCGCGACGGTCGGCGTCGATCGCGTTAGGGTCGGCGCGGTCGTCACGGCGGGCGGTGAGGATGGCGCGGCGGTCGGCGTGGTCGCCACAACGGTCGGGGACGACCGCGTCATGGTTGGCGCGGTCGCCGTGAGGGGCGGTGAGGTTGCTGCGACGGTCGGCGCCGTCGCAACGATGGGCGACGAGGATGGCGCCACGTTCGGCGCCGCCGCCACGACTGGCGTTGACGAGCGCACTACGGTAGGCCCGTTCGAAACGACGGACGATGCCGAGGGCGCCACGGCAGGCGCGGTCGCCACGACCTGTGGCGC